>JBJTXF010000257.1:0-4357 GCA_046082145.1 Limnohabitans sp.
ACTCTGGTTAGCGCTGGCCGCGTATGCCGCCTATGCCTTCAATGCCGGTCAATTTCTGCTCAAACTGCGCGCTGCGCGCGCCCAAGAACGTGCCACCTTGGCCATCCACCAGGGGTTGGCTACATGACACGCATGCCCGTCATCCCCATTCGCAGCGACGCGGGCAGTTGCGACTCATCGCCTTTGATCACCACTGAGCGCGGTCAACGCGAGGTGTTCTGTGGCTTGACCGGCATTATTTGGTTGCATCGAAAAATTCAAGATGCCTTTTTTCTGGTTGTCGGGTCGCGCACCTGTGCCCACCTGATCCAATCCGCAGCGGGCGTGATGATTTTTGCCGAGCCACGCTTTGGCACGGCCATCATTGACGAGCGCGACCTGGCCGGCCTGGCCGACTGCAACGACGAGCTCGACAAAGTGGTCGACAAACTCCTGTTGCGCCGCCCAGATATACGCACCTTGTTCTTGGTGGGCTCATGTCCTTCCGAGGTCATCAAACTCGACCTGTCGCGCGCGGCCGAACGCCTGAGCCGACGCCACAACCCCGCAGTGCGGGTTTTGAATTATTCCGGCAGCGGCATTGAAACCACCTTCACACAAGGCGAAGACGCCTGCTTGAACGCCTTGGTGCCCGTGTTGCCTAGCTTGCCTGCGGGTTCCAAGCCGCGCCTGATGATCGTGGGCACGCTGGCTGACATCGTCGAAGACCAAATGCGCCGCTTGCTGAGCGACATGGGTGTGCGCAATATCGATTTCTTTCCCCCGCGCAACAGCATGCAATTGCCAGAGGTCGGCCCCGACACTGTATTTTTGTTGGCGCAACCTTTTTTGGCAGACACCACGCTGTCGCTCGAAGCCCGGGGTGCCCGACGCTTGCCCGCACCGTTTCCGCTCGGCGTGGAAGGCACCACCGCTTGGCTTCAAGCAGCGGCCGACGCTTTTGGTGTGAGCCAGCAAACCTTTGACGAAGTCACACTCGCCCCGCGCCAACGCGCCGAAGTGGCACTGGCCCGTCAACGCGTTCATCTGGCAGACAAAAAAATCTTTTTCTTCCCTGACTCTCAACTGGAAATCCCGCTGGCACGTTTCCTGGAGCGCGAAATGGGCATGACGCTGGCCGAAATTGGCACACCGTATTTGCACCGCAAATTGATGGCCGAAGAATTGGCGTTGTTACCTGCTGGAGCTCGTATCACCGAGGGGCAGCACGTCGACAACCAATTGGACCGTTGTCGCGCACAAGCCCCGGATCTGGTGGTGTGCGGCTTGGGTTTGGCCAATCCCTTGGAAGCGGAGGGCATGGCCACGAAATGGGCCATCGAACTGGTGTTCACACCCATTCAAGGCTACGAACAAGCCGCCGATTTGGCCGAGTTGTTCAGCCGTCCCCTGCGTCGCCGCATCAAACTCGCCGCCTGAGGACACCTGCTATGCAACTCACGCTCTGGACATACGAAGGACCGCCTCACGTCGGTGCGATGCGTGTGGCCACCGCCTTGAAAGACGTGCACTACGTGTTGCACGCTCCGCAAGGCGACACCTATGCCGATTTGCTGTTCACCATGATTGAACGCCTGCCGCGTCGACCACCGGTCACCTACACCACATTCCAAGCGCGCGATCTGGGCGGCGACACCGCAGAGTTGTTCAAAGACGCTGCACGTGACGCGCACGAGCGCTTCAAACCCAACGCCATGCTGGTCGGTGCCTCTTGCACCGCCGAGCTGATCCAAGATGACCCCGGCGGTTTGGCCCTGGCGCTGAACCTGCCTATTCCGGTGGTTGCCCTCGAATTGCCCTCCTACCAACGCAAAGAAAACTGGGGCGTGTCGGAAACCTTTTATCACTTGGTACGTGCGCTGGTGCCGGGCCAACATCAGCGCGCACCGCTGGCTGGTCGCGCAGCGGTGTGCAATATTTTGGGGCCCACCGGCTTGGGTTTTCGCCACCGGGATGACACGCGTGAAATACAAACGCTGTTGAAAGAAATCGGGATACAGGTGAATGTGGTGGCACCGCTGGATGCAAGCGTGGAAGACATCCGCAAACTGCCTGAGGCCGATTTCAATGTTGTGCTCTACCCCGAACTGGCGCGTACCGCTGCGCAGTGGTTGCAAAGACAGTTTGACCAACCATCCACACAAACCATTCCCTATGGGGTCAACGGCACTCTCGACTTTATCGCCGAAGTGCGCGAATTGGCTGGCATGGGCAACAGCGACGCCAATCGTCAGGCATATTTACACCATTCGCGCGCCCGTTGGTATGCCAAATCGGTGGACTCCACCTATCTCACCGGCAAGCGGGTGTTTGTGTTTGGCGACGCCACACACGCCATTGCAGCAGCCCGCGTGGCCCACCAAGAAATGGGTTTTGAAGTGGTGGGCTTGGGTACTTACAGCCGCGAATTCGCTCGCGAGGTACGCGATGCCGCCAAGCTCTACGGCGTGGAAGCACTGATCACCGACGACTACTTGGATGTCGAAGACCAAGTCAAAGCTTTGCAACCCGAGCTGCTGCTCGGCACACAAATGGAACGGCACATTGCCAAGCGTTTGGGCATTCCATGCACCGTCATATCAGCGCCCATGCATGTGCAGGACTTCCCTGCCCGCTACGCCCCGCAAATGGGTTTTGAAGGCGCCAATGTGTTGTTTGACACTTGGGTGCATCCGTTGATGATGGGCCTGGAAGAACACCTGTTGGGCATGTTCCGTGAAGACTTTGAATTCCACGACGGTGCTGCACCGTCGCATTTGGGTTCGGGCCATGGCATCGTTTCCTCTTCAGCCAAGGTGGTGTCTGCAGACACGCTGGCAGATGTGCATGTATCGCCACCCAACGAACACATTGAAATTCCGTCGCCAAGTGTCAAGCCGCCCGCCGTTGACAGCAGCGATTGGGCGCCGGAAGCTGAAAAAGAATTGAAAAAAATCCCGTTTTTTGTGCGCGGAAAAGCGCGTCGCAACACCGAGATATTTGCCCGCGAGCGTGGCGTGTCGCGCATCACGGTCGAGACCATGTACGAAGCCAAGGCCCATTTCAGCCGATGACAGCCCAACAGGAAAAACACCATGATTGAAACAGCAACCATCCCCGTGACCGACATCAAACGCGGCCCACGCCCACCCGATGGCGAAGGCAGTGTTCAGGTGCAACTTGACCCGACCGTGAAGATCGGCAACGCCAAAGTGTTTGCTATCTACGGCAAGGGCGGTATTGGCAAAAGCACCACGTCGTCGAACTTGTCGGTGGCTTTCAGCAAACTGGGCAAACGGGTGCTGCAAATCGGCTGCGATCCCAAGCACGACTCCACATTCACGCTGACCAAAAAGCTCATGCCCACGGTCATCGATGCGCTCGAAACCGTTGACTTTCACGCCGAAGAACTGCGCTTGGAAGACTTTGTGTTCAAAGGCTACAACGGGGTCATGTGTGTTGAAGCCGGTGGTCCGCCAGCGGGTACAGGTTGCGGTGGTTACGTGGTCGGTCAAACCGTCAAACTGCTCAAAGAACACCATTTGCTGGAAGACACCGATGTGGTGATTTTTGATGTGCTCGGCGATGTGGTGTGCGGCGGTTTTGCTGCCCCATTGCAACACGCCGATCGCGCCTTGATCGTCACCGCCAATGACTTCGATTCCATCTTCGCCATGAACCGCATCGTGCAAGCCATCTGCGCCAAAGCCAAAAACTACAACGTGCGTTTGGGCGGCGTCATCGTCAACCGAAGCGATGCCACCGATCAAGTGGACAAATTCAACACCGTGACCGGCCTGAAAACCATGGCGCATTTCCCCATGCTGGATGAAATCCGCAAATGCCGTTTACAGAAATGCACCTTGTTCGAGCTTGAGCCCACACCAGCGGTAAAAGCGGTACAAGACGAATACCTTCGCTTGGCGGCTGCATTGTGGGCTGGCGGCGACCCCTTGCCTTCCGTGCCCATGAAAGACCGCGATATTTTTGATTTGTTGGGGTTTGATTGACATGCAACACACGAGCTATGTCACGCGACGCGGCCAAATCGAAACCTATTTCGATCGCACTGCCGCCAAAGCCTGGGAGGTGCTGACCTCCAATGCGCCAGTGGGCCGCATTCGCACCACGGTGCGCCTGGGCCGAGACCAAATGCGCAGCACATTGCTGTCGTGGCTGCCCGAGGACATGACCGGGTTGCGTTTGCTGGACGCGGGTTGTGGCACAGGCGCTTTGGCCCAGGCAGCCATGCAACGCGGCGCCCAAGTGATCGCCATCGACTTGTCGCCCACATTGGTCAACCTCGCTCGCGATCGCCATTTAGAAGATTTGCAAAACAACCCTTCGCTCGGTGACAGAGGTGGTCAGATCACGTTTT
>JBJTXF010000258.1:0-11214 GCA_046082145.1 Limnohabitans sp.
GTAATGCAAAGCCAAAATCAATCCATGGATTTCAAATGACATCTGGGTAGCGTCTGTGTGCTCATCCAAATGTTTTTCGTCGCGGGCTTGACACACAGCCCGGTGCAGTGCAGTCAACCATGTTTTGACAGAACTGGCCAAGGCATCTCTGACCGGCCCAGGCCGGTCGTCAAATTCAGCCGCGCCACTGATATACAAACACCCTGAATCAATTTCAGCGCTGGTACGCGCCATCCAGTTGTAGAACAAAGCCTGCAACCTGGGCAAGCCACGCGGCAATTGCATGGCCGGGAAAAATACCTCTTGTTCAAACTGGTGGTGATATTCACGCACGACCGAAATTTGCAATTCTTCGCGCGAACCAAAATGGGCAAACACACCCGATTTGCTCATCTTCATCACTTCCGCCAGTGCACCGATGCTCAATCCTTCCAAACCGATTTGGGTGGCCAAGCCCAAGGCAGCTTCAACAATCGATGCTTTGGTTTGCTGTCCTTTGTGCAACAAACGTTGCTTAGTCAAGGATTTATCGGGGACTTTTGGAAATATGGCGGCTTTGGACATGGCGAAAGTCTAGCAAAAAAGAACGATCGTGCTATTTTTAAACGCCTGTCTGTGGGGCTTGTGTGCAATTGCATACACTTATTTGTATGGAAACCACACGCATTCTCGCCATCCGACATGGTGAGACCGATTGGAATGTTGCCAGCCGTATTCAAGGACAAATCGACATCGAACTCAACCCCCAAGGCCAATGGCAAGCACAGCAGGTGGCGCGGGCACTGGCCCAGGAAGAGATCCATGCCGTGTACGCCAGCGATTTAAGCCGCGCGCATGTCACGGCACAACAGATTGCAACCCTGCACGGCTTGCCTGTTCAAACTACCCCCGCTTTGCGGGAGCGGCATTACGGCGTGTTTGAAAGCCAGACTTGGGACGACATACAACAAGCGCATCCGCAGGACGCGGCCCGTTGGCGTGACCGGGACCCGCGCTGGACACCTGCCCGTGGTGGAGAAAGTCTGGTGATGTTGCATCAACGTGTGAGCCAAGTGCTGCACGACATCGCCTCTGAACACCGAGGACAACAGATTGCATTGGTCACCCATGGCGGGGTGCTGGATATCTGGTACCGAATGTCCACGGGTCAGGATTTGCAAGTGGCCCGCACTTGGGGTTTGCGCAACACCGCCATCAATCGGTTGTTGTGGACACCGCAAGGTGTGCAACTTGTGGGCTGGGCAGATGAACGCCATCTGGACCAAGGCACGCGCGAAGAAACCAGTGCGTGAGGGTTGGCAACGTGTGCCAACCATGGGTTTTAAACTTCACTCGTTGTCGGCAGCAAACAAACCAGCGCCGTTTTGCATGGCTGCAGGTGCTGTCACACCCAGGTGTCTGTATGCCGCGAGTGTGGCTATGCGACCCCGCGGTGTTCGCTGTAAAAACCCTTGCTGAATCAAAAACGGTTCGATCACGTCTTCAATGGTGTCGCGCTCTTCGCCAATGCTGGCTGCAATATTGTCCAAACCCACCGGTCCGCCATCAAAACGGTGGATCACCGCTTCAAGTAGTTTGCGGTCCATCAGGTCAAAGCCTTGTGCATCCACATCCAGCATGGCCAAGGCAGATTCAGCCACGGCACGGCTGATGCATCCATCGGCCTTGACTTCGGCATAGTCACGCACTCGGCGCAACAAACGGTTGGCGATGCGCGGTGTGCCGCGTGATCGCTTGGCGATTTCGAAAGCGCCGTCTTCGTGCAATTGCGCTTTGAGCAAACCACCGCTGCGCATGACGATGCGCAATAACTCGTCAGACGAATAAAACTCCAAGCGTGCCACGATGCCAAAGCGGTCGCGCAATGGATTGGTCAGCATGCCAGCACGGGTGGTGGCACCGACCAAGGTGAAAGGTTGCAAATCAAGTTTGATGCTTCGGGCTGCAGGCCCTTCACCGATCATGATGTCGATTTGGTAGTCCTCCAGTGCAGGATACAAAATCTCTTCGACCACAGGCGACAAGCGATGGATTTCATCAATAAACAGTACGTCGTTTTTTTCCAGGTTGGTCAACAGCGCTGCCAAGTCTTTGGGCTTTTCCAGCACGGGGCCACTGGTCTGGCGCAAATTCACACCGAGTTCTTGCGCAATGATGTGGCTGAGTGTGGTTTTGCCCAAGCCGGGCGGACCAAACAACAACACATGGTCGAGCGCTTCATCGCGTTGGCGCGCTGCACCGATGAAAATTTCCAATTGCTCGCGTACCTTGGCCTGCCCTACGTACTCTTGCAGCAACTTGGGCCTGAGCGCACGCTCGATCGCTTCTTCGCGAGGATTGACAGGCGCCGCAGAAACCACGCGTTTATCGGGCATGAAATCGTCTGAAAAGCTGTCGGTTTGTATGGTCATGAATTATTTGGCCAATGCTTTCAATGCCTGTTTGATGCCTTCGCTGACACCGATGTCTGCTGGCAATTGTTTCCACGCCGCTGACGCTTCTTTGTCGCTATAGCCCAAACTGATCAGCGCTTGCAAGATATCGTTTTGCGAAGTTGCTGTGTGTGTGGCGGGATTGACGCCCAAGTCGCTACCCATTTTGCCTTTGAGTTCCAGCAACAAGCGCTCAGCGGTCTTTTTACCAATGCCGGGAATCTTGACCAATCTGCCCGCCTCTTGCAGACTGATCGCTTGTGCGAGTTCTTCAACGCTCATACCGCTGAGCACTCCCAATGCCATGCGCGGGCCAACGCCTGAGATTTTGATCAACTGTCGAAATGCTGTTCGCTCTTGAGTGCTGGCGAAGCCATACAAAATTTGTGCATCTTCGCGCACCACAAAATGGGTCAGCAAACTGAGGGTGTCGCCAACTGGCGGCAGATGGTAGAAGGTGCTCATGGGCACATCGACCTCATAGCCCACGCCATGACAATCCACGACCACTTGGGGTGGGTTTTTTTCAATCAAGATGCCGTGGAGTCTGCCGATCATGGATAAGTTGTCAATCAAAGGTTGAAGCAATTATCAGTGCGATTGCGTGTGCGCCCTCTAAAAGGGGTCAGGCCATGCGGTATGCTTTGAGCTCTGCGCGTTACCCACGGAACATCGTATGTTTTTTTTCTACTTATCCTGTGCTGTCATGCCAGCAGAGCACCCGCTTAAATCAGCCTTGCGGCTTGGGCCAACGTTTTGATACTGCGCCACCAATTCAGCCCTTCAAGCAACACCCGATTGGGTCATTTATGTGGTGTGTTAGACGAACATTTGCGCACCATCGAAACCGCTTTGCAAGTCAAGATTGCACATAGCCACGAAAAATTCAAAATCGATGGCAACAAAGCCAACGCCACTCGCGCACTCGAACTGTTGCAAGCCATGTATGAGCGTGCAGCCAAACCGATTCCCAAAGAACAAGTGCAATGGATGCTCGCCGGCGATTCGCACACCCCGACTGATTCACAAGTCGTCAACACTCGACGCAATGCGGTGCGGGCCCGCACACCCACCCAAGGGGTGTATTTGGACAATATCGCCAACCACGACATCACGTTTGGCATTGGTCCCGCAGGCACTGGTAAAACATATTTGGCGGTGGCCAGTGCGGTCGAGGCATTGGAGAGAAGCGCGGTTCAACGCATTGTTCTCACGCGACCAGCGGTGGAAGCAGGTGAAAAATTGGGGTTCTTGCCAGGCGACTTGGGACAAAAAGTAGACCCGTATTTGCGCCCGCTGTACGACGCTTTGTATGAGCTCATGGGTTTTGACAAAGTCCAAAAAGCCTTTGAACGCAACGCCCTTGAAATTGCGCCCTTGGCATTTATGCGCGGGCGCACGCTGAACCATGCATTCATCATCCTTGATGAAGCACAAAACACCACCCCCGAACAAATGAAAATGTTTCTCACGCGCATCGGCTTTGGTGCCAAAGCCGTGGTGACGGGAGATGTCAGTCAAATCGATTTACCCAAAGGCAATCCCAGCGGTTTGGTCGATGCCGAACGCGTTTTACGTCGCACAGAAGGCATTGCCATCACCCATTTCACCAGCAAAGATGTGGTGCGACATCCTCTGGTGGCCCGCATTGTGGACGCCTACGACAAGCAACGTAAAACGGTTGACTGAATGGCACTCAAACATTTGACGTTGTCTTTGCAGTTTGGCGATATTGCTCAATCAGCGCGTCACCGTTCGGCGCTACCCAGACACTGGGTCAGCCGTTGCATCAGGCATGCACTGTCCTGCGATGCGCAGATCACCGTGCGTATTGTCAATGCCGAAGAAGGACAAGCCTTGAACAGCAGTTACCGTGGCAAACCCTACGCCACCAACGTGTTGACATTTGATTACGAACACCAGCCTAGGGTGATTGCCGACTTGGTGCTGTGTGCCCCGGTGGTGGCAGCTGAGGCCAAAGCGCAACGCAAAACGCTGCGTGCGCACTATGCCCATTTGCTGATACACGGCACCTTGCATGCACAAGGCTGGGACCATGAGACTTCTGACCAAGATGCCTTGGCCATGGAAGCTTATGAAATCGACTTGTTGTCTGCGCTGGGTATTGCCAATCCATACGCTTGAGGGCGCTGTCAACCGATCAAACGAACGCGCACTGTTTTGCCTTTGATTCGGCCTCGAGACAAGCGTTCGACAGCCTCTGTTGCCATCGCCCGGTCAACTGCCACATAGGTGGAAAACTCGTTCACATGGATTTTGCCAATCTGCTGCGCTGAAAAACCCGCTTCGCCGGTGAGTGCGCCCAACACATCGCCAGGACGGATTTTTTCTTTGCGCCCACCCACGATTTGCAATGTGCGCATGGGTGCCAACAACCTGCCCCCAGGTGTTGGGGTCAGCGTATCGAGCTTGGCCCATTGCGACTCCATCCCTTGCAATAACTCAATTCGGCCGACCACACCCATCTCATCCAAACTGGCCAATGTCAATGCCAAGCCCTGCGCGTCTGCACGGCCAGTTCGCCCGATGCGATGGAGGTGAACTTCCGCGTCAGGCGTGACATCGACATTGATCACCGCATGCAATTGCTGAATGTCCAAACCGCGCGATGCGACATCAGTGGCCACCAACACCGAGCAACTGCGGTTGGCAAATTGCACCAACACCTGATCGCGTTCACGCTGCTCTAACTCGCCATACAACGCCAACGCATCAAACCCTTGCGCTTGTAACACCGCCAACAAATCGCGACACTGTTGCTTGGTGTTGCAAAACGCCAATGTGGACGCGGGCCGGAAATGGTTGAGCAGCAATGACACGGCATGCAAACGCTCGTCCTCCCGCACTTCATAAAACCATTGCTTGATTTTGTCGGCGGCATGAACCGTTTGCACCTTGACCGTTTGCGGCTGGCGCATGAACTGTGCTGACAGCTTGGCGATACCTTCAGGATAGGTGGCTGAAAACAGCAGGGTTTGGCGCTGTGCGGGGCATTCTTTGATGAGTTGCGCGATATCGTCGAAAAAGCCCATATCCAACATGCGGTCGGCCTCGTCGAGCACCAAGGTTTTGACAGACCCCAGCCGCAAATTCCCGCGCGTGAGGTGATCCAGAACACGACCGGGTGTACCGACCACCACATGCGCACCATGCTGCAGACTTTGTTCTTGTCCACGCAAGGCCACACCACCACACAGCGTGACCACTTTGATATTCGCCGTGGCACGAGCCAATCGACGAATGTCTGTGGTGACTTGGTCGGCAAGTTCGCGGGTGGGACACAACACCAAGGCTTGCACGGCATGAAAATTGGCGGTGAGTTTCTCCACCAACGGCAAACCAAACGCCGCGGTTTTGCCACTGCCCGTGCTGGCTTGCGCGATCACATCTTGGCCCGCCAGCGCCAACGGCAAACTGGCTTGTTGGATCGGTGTCATCTCGGTGTAGCCGAGTTGATCCAAATTGTGAAGGATGTCTGGGGACAGTGTGAGCGAGCGAAAGGAGGAAGTCATGAAGGGATTATCAAACCGTCAATTTTCAACACATGTCGCGGTACAAATAACCAAACTTATTTCAAATCGCGCACATCGTCAAAATGCGCTTCCACATCGCTGGGCAAGAGTTGAATGCTCGCACGCAGTCCAGGCACCGCGCTCATCAAAGCTTGCTCAACACTGGTGCGCAACGCCGCTGCGCGTCCCAAGGACCAACTGGCTGGCATGTGCATATGCATATCAACAAAGCGACGTTGTCCGGCTTGGCGTGTGGTGATGTGGTCAAAGCGGATGATCTCCACGTCGCCGCGCTTGTGCTCGAACCCGGCCAGTACCTCTTTGATCTGCGACAGCACCTGTGGCTCGACCGCTTCATCCATCAAACCTTGCGACGAACGCCAAATCAATGCAATGCCTTCTTTCATGATGTTCAAGGCCACAACGATGGCCACCAAAGCATCCAGCCACAGCCAACCTGTGAACATCACCAACAACAATCCAATGACCACGCCCCCAGATGTCCAGACATCGGTCACCAAATGTTTCGCATCGGCTTCCAAAGCGATTGAGCGCTGTTGCTTGGCGACCTTAAACATCACCCAAGCCAGCAAACCATTCAAAGCAGAACTGGCCACCGACAAAGACAAACCCCACCCCAACTCCATCAAAGGTTGAGGATGAAACAAACGGTGTATCGACGCCCAAATGATGGCCGCCGCCGCACCCATGATCAGCACACCTTCAAAGCCGGACGAAAAATACTCGGCCTTGTGGTGGCCATATGGATGCTCGTCGTCAGCAGGTTGTTGCGCCACGGTGACCATGAGCAAAGCAAACATGGCACTGGCCAAATTCACAAACGATTCCATGGCATCAGAGAGTAAACCCACGGAGTCGGTCAAATACCAAGCCCAGGTTTTCATGACAATGGTGATCACCGCAACCGCGACCGATGTCCACAGCAAATGCCGGGTCGAGAGCTTGAATATCCAGTCGTTCAATCTGTTCATCGCTGGGATACCGGTTGCCTTATCGCGAAATCAAGGGCTGAGATGCACACGCGCAAACTTGCGCTTGCCGACTTGAACCACATACACACCTGCATTCAATTTCAAACCTTTGTCGCTCACCACACTGCTGTCAATACGCACGCCATGGCCCTCGATCAAACGCCCAGCCTCGCTGGCAGAAGGCGCCAAACCCGCATTCTTCAACAATGCCGTGACGGCCAAAGGTGCGCCGCTCAAATGCACATCAGCGATGTCGTCAGGTATACCGCCCTTGCTGCGATTGACAAAGTCTTGCTCAGCAGCATCCGCCATGGCGGTCGAATGAAAACGGGCGGTGATTTCTTTGGCCAATGCCACTTTGGCATCGCGCGGATTGCGCCATTGTGTAGTTTCGTTTTTCAATGCCTCGATCGCTGACAGGCTTTGAAAACTCAGCAAGGTATACCAGCGCCACATCAACTCGTCGCTGATGGACATGACTTTGGCAAACATGGTGTTGGCATCTTCAGTGATGCCAATATAGTTGTTCTTGCTCTTGGACATCTTGTCAACGCCATCTAAGCCTTCCAACAAGGGCATGGTCAAAATGCATTGTGGTTCTTGGCCGTATTCTTGTTGCAAATGACGGCCCATCAGTAGGTTGAATTTTTGATCGGTACCACCCAATTCCAAATCGCTTTTCAAAGCCACGCTGTCATAGCCTTGCATCAGCGGGTATAAGAATTCATGCACACTGATCGATTGCCCACCGTGAAAACGTTTGTGAAAATCATCACGCTCCATCATGCGTGCCACGGTGTAGCGTGATGCCAGTTGAATCATGCCACTGGCACCCAAGGGCTCACTCCATTCACTGTTGTAGCGAATTTCGGTACGAGCGGGGTCTAGCACCATGCTGGCTTGTTGGTAATAAGTGTCTGCGTTGTGCTTGATCTGTTCTGGGGTCAGCGCAGGACGCGTGCTATTGCGACCGGACGGGTCACCGATGAGCGAGGTGAAATCGCCGATCAAAAAAATCACCTGATGGCCCAAATCCTGTAATTGGCGCATTTTGTTGAGAACCACGGAATGCCCGATATGGATGTCTGGCGCCGTGGGATCCAGTCCCAGTTTGATGCGCAATGGTTGCCCATGGGCTTCGTGCCGTTGTAATTTCTTGATCCATTCATCCCGAGGCAGCAGTTCCTCGCAACCGCGTAACGAGACCGCCAGCGCGTGTTCGACTTCGGGCGACAACGAGGTTTGGTTCTTAGATGCTTGATTCATAAGTGATTTTGGGCTTGTAGCCTTGGCGTCAGGCTTGTATACTCTCACGCTTTGTGCCGCCCGCTTCTTGATGCGGTGGTCAATGGTTGGTTTGATTCTAAAGCGCGGGCTTTTTGACGCCTGCGTTCAAAATTTGCCTGCTTTGTTTCACGGACTGTTTGTTTTGACACCATCAGACGAAATCATCTCTACCGACAACCCAACGCCTTTCAAGTCATGGCGGGTTCGTTGGTGGGTGCTTGGCGTATTGCTCGCCAGTGGTGCTATCGCCGTGGCAGGTTTTGGCAATCTGGATCGCAATACAGTGCCCATCCGTCAATTGGTGGAGTCGGTATCCAACTTGGGTTTAGAGAGCCAAATCGACAGCCTTGAAAAAGACACCTTACGCCTCTATCGCACCGACACTTCCCGCGCCACAGATACCGCCGAATCCATGCTGTCTCGCCTTGGCGTTGTTGACAAAGCCGCCGCCGATTTCATGCGCAGCAACCCCTTGGTACGAGACAGCCTGCTGGGTAAAAATGCCCGATTGCTCAATGCCGAAGTCGATGACGACAACCACTTGCTCAAACTCACCGCACGCTGGGCCACCGATAGCAACGACACCTTTCAGCGCTTGGTCATCGAGCGCAGTGACGATGGCCTGACTGCCCGCCGAGAAACCGGTGAGCTCAAATCATCCGTGCGTTTGTCGGGCGGAGTGATTCAAACATCTTTGTTCGCTGCCACCGATGAAGCCCGTATTCCAGACAGCATTGCAGTTCAATTGGCCGAAATATTCTCTGGTGATATCGACTTTCACCGCGCATTGCGCAAAGGTGACCATTTCTCGGTCAGTTACGAATCCTTAGAAGCAGACGGCGAGGTGCTCAAACCCGGCAGAGTGTTGTCTGCTGAGTTTGTCAACAAGGGCAAATCGCATCAAGCCATGTGGTTCCAAGACAGCCCTCAAAAACCGGGCGGCTACTTCAACTTACAGGGTCAAAGTCTTCGTCGCACCTATCTCGCTTCACCCCTGGCTTTCTCTCGGGTGAGCAGTGGATTCAGCATGCGGCTTCACCCTATTTTCAAAACATGGCTCGCCCATTTAGGGGTGGACTACGCCGCAGCACAAGGTACGCCCGTGCGCAGTGTGGGTTTGGGTGTGGTCGAATCGGCTGGCAACATGGGTGGGTATGGCAATGCAGTGGTGATCAGGCACAACAACGGCCACAGCACGGTGTATGCCCACCTGAGCAAAATGCTGGTCAAGCGCGGTCAATCTGTGGCGCAGGGTCAAACTGTGGGGCTGGTAGGCGCCACCGGTTGGGCCACCGGCCCTCATTTGCATTTTGAATTTCGCGTCAATGGTGTGCACAAATATCCCGCCATACTGGCGCGGCAAATCGAATCGGTGCCGGTACCTGCGCATGCACGCGATGCGTTCAATCGCCAAGCTTCACAAGTGGCACGTCAGCTTGCCGCGGCTGCCGTGGCTTTCGCAGACAACACCCCCTGATAGTCCGCCGTATGTCCACGCTTTATATCGGCGTGATGTCTGGCACTTCCCTCGATGGCGTGGATGCGGTCTTGGCTGATTTTTCAAATGGCGTTCGTATTGTTGGCCACAGCCAACTGCCTTTTGATCCGCCCTTACGCCAGACTTTTCTGCAGTTGAACCAATCTGGCCCGGATGAGCTGCACCGGGCTGCGTTGGCAGGAAATGCATTGGCCAAGTTGTATACAAAAGTCGTTCGTCAACTACTGTCCCAAACCGGTGTGGCTGCCAGCGATGTGGCTGCCATCGGTGCACACGGGCAAACCGTTCGCCATCAACCCGGACAGCACGATGACCTGGGTTACACCTTGCAAATCAACCAACCTGCTTTGCTGGCTGAGTTGACCGACATCAGCGTGGTGTCAGACTTTCGCAGCCGCGACATCGCCGCAGGTGGACAAGGCGCGCCATTGGTTCCTGCATTTCATCAACACCTGTTTTCTGAAACTGACCGCACCGTCGCTGTGCTCAATATCGGCGGCATATCCAATCTAAGCATACTCGCACCAAACCGAGTGAGCGGCTTTGACTGTGGGCCAGGCAATGTGTTGCTTGATCTCTGGTGTCAACTGCACACTGGACAGGCATATGACAAAGATGGTGCCTGGGCGGCCAGCGGACATTGCCAATCAGCCTTGCTCGCGCACTTATTAAGCGAACCGTTTTTGCTCCAAACGCCACCGAAAAGCACCGGGCGCGATCTTTTCCATGCAAATTGGTTAAACATGCAAATGCAACAGTTTCAAGGTCTATCGGCGGTTGATGTGCAAGCCACGCTCACGGCGTTTACCGCACAGGTTTGCGTCAACGATATTCAACGTCACGCTCCAGATGCCAGCCGGCTGCTGGTGTGCGGCGGCGGCGCTTACAACAGTCACCTGATGCAGTTGTTGCAACAAGGCTTACCCCATTTGGCTGTCAGCAGTACCGAGGTTGTGGGGTTGCCGCCCTCACAAGTAGAAGCCGCCGCTTTTGCCTGGTTGGCACAGCAAACCTGCCTCAACTTGCCAGGCAATCTACCTGCGGTGACCGGCGCTTCGGGGCCGCGCGTGTTAGGCGGTATTTACGCGGCATAAATAAAAAAAGCCGAGACAGCGCCCGGCTTTTGTTGTCAGAGAACGTAGCTCAAACAGAGAAAGAAGATCCACAACCGCAGGTGGTGGTGGCATTCGGATTTTTGATCACGAACTGAGCGCCTTGCAAATCTTCCTTGTAATCGATTTCCGCACCAAGCAAATATTGGTAGCTCATGGCATCAATCAAGAGTGAGACACCATGTTTGGTCATGGTGGTGTCGTCTTCGTTGGTGATTTCGTCAAAGGTAAATCCATATTGAAAACCGGAGCAACCGCCCCCTTGCACGAACACGCGCAATTTCAAATCGGGGTTGCCTTCTTCGGCGATCAAATCCGCCACTTTGGCAGCCGCGCTGTCTGTGAAGACGATGGGTTCAG
>JBJTXF010000259.1:0-4481 GCA_046082145.1 Limnohabitans sp.
CGGGTTCTTGCCCGACCTTCAACGCATTTTGAGTTATTTGCCCAAGCAACGAACCACCTTGTTGTTCTCGGCCACGTTTTCGCCGGAGATCAAACGCCTGGCTGCCAGCTATTTGCAAAACCCGGTGACTATTGAAGTTGCACGCCCCAACCAAACCGCCTCCACGGTCACGCAATTGTTTTACAGCGTAGCAGACGATGATAAGCGCCGTGCCCTCAAGCACATCGTGAAAGAACGAGGCATCTCGCAAGCGTTTGTTTTCGTCAATAGCAAATTGGGTTGCGCCAGATTGGCCCGTTCATTGGATCGCGATGGACTGAAAACCACGGCATTGCACGGCGACAAAAGCCAAGATGAGCGATTGAAAGCCTTGGAAGCCTTCAAAAAAGGCGAGGTTGATTTGTTGGTGTGCACCGATGTCGCGGCCAGAGGACTGGATATCAAGGACGTGCCCGCGGTGTTCAACTTTGATATTCCCTACAACGCTGAAGATTACATTCACCGCATTGGACGCACCGGACGCGCAGGTGCTGAAGGTTTGGCGGTCAGTTTTGCTTCTCCCTCAGACTCGCGACTGGTGAGCGATATCGAAAAGTTGACCAAGCAAAACATCGAACTCTTGGCCTTTGAGTTTGACGATGAGCGACCCAACAGTCGAATCAATAACGGCAGACGCCATTGGAACGATGACGTTGCAGACTGCGATACATCGTTAGATGCCAAACCTGAAATACGCAGCCGGTTTGTACCTCCACCCAAAGTGCACGACCCGTTTTTTGACAAACCCTATGAGGCCAGCGCTGAGTCTGTCACATCAGCTGCAGTGCCTGAACAAGTACTTTCTAGTGTCCGCAGTATTTCGCCCAATATCAAACCCAAACGCACAGTGGCGGCATTGTTCAAAAGCAGGGTTATCGATTAAGCCACCGAAGTTGCGTCATCGCACTTCACCTGCCAGCGTTTTTTCTCGCCTGTAACCGCGTTGAGTTCGAGTGCGCTCAAGCAACCGCCCCATACGCAACCGCTGTCAAGCTCAATCACATCGTTTCTGTGAAGAGGCAAAAGCGATGACCAATGGCCGAACGCGATTGTGGTGTGTTGGGTTTGTCTGCCTTTCACATCGAACCAAGGCATGTAGCCCGGAGGGGCTTGTGAAGCATCACGATGGTGTGCAAATTCCATTGCGCCTAGTGGTGTGCAAAATCGCAAACGGGTCAATGCGTTAACGATCACCCGAAGCCGGTCATGGCCACGCAAGTCATCATGCCAGCGATCGGGTTGGTTGCCATACATATGGGCCATGAAATCGGTCCAGTCCTCGCTTTGCAGTACCGTTTCTACTTCGCTGGCCAAGGCCAAAGTTTGTGTGGTTGACCATTGAGGCAATACGCCTGCATGCACCATCAACACTGACCCTTCATACAAAGCCAATGATTGTGTACGCAACCAATCGATCAATGGCAACCGGTCCGGTGCTTGCAAAATATCCTCTAAGGTGTCAGTAGGTTTGAGCTTTCCATGGCCCAAATGCAATGCCAGCAGATACAAATCATGGTTACCCAATAAACATTTGGCGCTGTGGCCATAATGATGCAGACGCCGCAACACCGCCAAATTATCTGGACCGCGGTTAACCAAATCACCCAAAAAATACAGCGTATCGCGGCTGGGTGAAAATTGAATCAAGTCGAGCAAGCGTTGCAATGCTTGGCCACATCCTTGTACATCGCCTATCAGGTACATTGCCATGGCATGATTGTCATTCATTCACACATTGTGCTGTCGCAGCACTAAAACCCTTTATGGATGTATTGCTCATTGTTTTATTGACTTTTCTAAACGCCTTGTTTGCCATGTCCGAAATGGCTCTGGCCTCAAGTCGGCGGGCGGTTTTGGTGGCGCTGGCAGAAGAAAATACAGTTGGTTCGCATGCAGCCTTGGAATTACAGCAACGACCCACCGAGTTTTTGTCCACCATTCAAATTGGCATCACTACCTTAGGTGTGCTAAACGGCATCATTGGCGAAGCTGCTTTCAGTAGCCAAGTGGCTCAATGGTTTATGGGTATGGGTGTAGCAAATGTTTTGGCAGGCGTGATGGCAACCGCCACAGTAGTGACGTTAATCACAATCAGTACTATTTTGTTCGGAGAGCTTGTGCCCAAGCGTATTGGGCAGATTTACCCCGAAACTGCCGCTCGCTTGACTGCACCAGCCATGTTGGCCCTTTCTTGGATGGCCAGGCCATTGGTCAATGCTTTGTCGTGGAGCACTGCTGCCATATTGCGTCTAATGCGGATTGACCTAGAAAAAGTCCGACAGGTCACCGAAGAGGAAATCAGTGCAAGCTTGGTTGAAGGTGTTGATGCCGGATTGATTGAAAAGCATGAGCACCAAATGGTGAAAAACGTGTTCCATTTGGACGAACGTAATTTGGTCTCGTTAATGGTTCCCAGAACAGATATTGTTTGGCTAGACTGCTCCTGGACAGTACACCAAGCGATGGCACATATCCAAGGTGAGGCTGCCCATTCTTGGTATCCCCTGTGTCGTGATGGATTGGACGAAGTCGTAGGTGTGGTAAGTATGGCCACCATGCTGAACCATGTGAGCAGCGACTTGCCATTGGAAACATGGGTCATGCCGGCCGCATTTGTGCCTGAAACATTGAGTGGTCTGGACTTGTTGTCACAATTTCGAATTACCCATTTGACAGATAAACCCCAAGAGCCAATACGTAGCACTCGCATGGTGTTGGTGGTCGATGAATATGGTGTGGTTCAAGGACTTGTCACGCCACGAGATTTGCTTGAAGCCATCACAGGTGAGTTGGTGCAATCCACTTCACCGCAAGATGTCTGGGCGGTTCAGCGCATTGATGGCAGCTGGTTGCTGGACGGTTTGATGCCTGTGCCGGAACTTAAATCCCGACTAGATTTGAATGCCCTGCCTAGTGAAGAGAAAAGCATCTACAACACCTTGGCAGGCTTGATCATTCTGTTAAAAGGTGATTTACCTCAAGAAGGGGAGGATGTCGAATTTATGGGTTGGCGATTTGAAGTAGTCGATTTGGATGGGCGCAGAATTGACAAAGTGCTTGCAACCCAGTTGCCTGTCAATTCAGCAGATGAAGATCCCACTGGTTGAATTTGTTTCAGGATTTTTTCACTGATTTTTTTTCTTCTAGTTCATCCAATAAATGGTTGATGCCAGAAACTGTTTTTTTGAGGGCTTCGACTCGCCCATGAAACTCTTCTGTTTTTCTAGCTTGTTCTGACTTTGCAGCTTGCAAATGTGACAGGGCAGTGGGCGATAGAACTTTGGCAGACACCTTTGCGGGGATTGACGCAGTGATTTTGGGGTTCAGTGCTTGATGAGAAGCAGCATTGGAGTGACTTGGTTTGTTGAACTGAGTAGACTGTGAACCATTTTTGGGCGAGTAATGTGCATCAGGCAATGCCACTGCATGGTCGTGCAGGTGTTTTTTGTCAGTCTCAGAAGTCCGATTTTCCAAAGCTTCGGATGGCAAACTCGCATTGTTATCCACTATCGACGGCTTGTCGACATCTTGGTGGTTACTTTTCAATGCATTGTTGGTCGAGCCTTGCAAGTTATCAGCCAGCGCATCTTTGGCATCCGATGCTTGTCTGTCTTGGAATGAATTGTTTGACTCGCCAACAGTTCTGTCTTTGAGTGAATCTTTGGGCAAACCATTCACGTCCGCGTCTAAAGTACCTTTCTGTTCAGTACCGAAGCGGTCTTTGACATTGCCATCAAGTATTTCTTGCAAGTTGTTGCTTAAGGGATCCTCAGTGACTTCTTGTAAATTGTCCTTGAGAGATTCCTGATGGACGACTTGCAGGTTGTCTTCCAGCGGAGAACTGCTGGGTAATGCTTGCAAGTTCTTGTTTAAGGGGTCCTCATTGACTTCTTGTAAATTGTCTTTGAGCGATTCGTGATGGACAGCTTGCAAGTTGTCTTTCAGCGGAGAACTGCTGGGTAATGCTTGCAAGTTGTCTTTGTATGTATCTTCATCAATGTGCTGCAAGTTGACTTTGAGAGGGTCAGCAGGCGGCAGGTCTATTTCACGGTCCTGTAATGTGTCCCCGCCCACATTTTGAATGTTTGGATCATTGCGGCTGTCTTCATGGCCCAAATGCAACTCTTGCGGCACCGATCCATCTTCCAGATGAGCGTCTTGTAAAAAAAGGGAATCTGTATGTTGTGAAAACCTGTCAGAGAGATCTGCGGCAGACTCGTGATGCATTTCAGGAACTAAAGCAGCATCGCTGGTTTTAAAGTTGGACTTCTTCGCAGAAATGCTCAGTTCATCGCTACCCACAACATCACTTCGCCGCGCTTTGGCGCTGTTAGAGCCCTCGGGAATTTCCACCGAAAAAGGCTTGGAACTTCTGATGAGAGGAGGAGGAGATGCCATGCAATTCAGTTTAACGTGGCTTGCGAGTCCAGTGAATAACCTTG
>JBJTXF010000260.1:0-2155 GCA_046082145.1 Limnohabitans sp.
GGCTGTGCCTGTGATGCTGTAGCTGTCCGTGTACGCTTCGGTAGAGTCTTGTGTACCCGTACTCAAATCACCACTACGCACACCACGCACCTGTACCAAGCCCAGTGTTTTAAGAGCCGTGTTGGTCACAGACTCATCCAAGCCCAAAGCTTGAGCCGTCGTATTGATTGTGATCGGATTATCTGTTTCAGATTCCAGCTTTAACATGCCTCTGAAAGTATTGTCAGTTGCAATAAAACCTGATGCCATGTCTTGGCCTAAAGTGCCACGCACTGGTGTTGTGATGACTATCTTCGCGCCACTGTTGTTAAACAGTTGTAATTTCCCATCATCTGTGATACGCGCTTGTACAGTGGCTTCACCGCCGACCGCGTTGATTTTTTCAACCATCTCTTCCAATGAATTGGTGTCGCTGATCTTGAAGGCGAGAGCAGCAGCATCATCTACTGTTGTGACTGTCACAGTGAAAGTTTCGTTAGATGCCAACACGCCATTACCCGCATAAGCCGCAGTTGCAACGTTGAATCCGCTAGCCTTGACACCGGCACGTGAATTGTTGATGGCAGTAGCGACGTCATTGATATCCAAGACGGTATTTGACGCACCGCTGGATGTGCTCTTGATAGGTGTAACAATGGTGCCATTGATCACTAAGCTCAAGCTGCTAGCAGTGGCAAACCTGCTAGAGATCACACCAGCGCCGTCAGTAAAGGAAAGCCGCCCGCCGATAAACACGTTGCCTCCGGTTGCACCGGCGCCCATACCCAAATCAGACACTTTGGCACCAGCAATACCCACCTTGAGGGTTTCGTTGGCATCATCACCAATTTGAAGCACTTTGTTCTTGAAGCTGCCGTCCAACAAGTTGATGCTGTTGAACTGGGTGGTTTTAGCGGTACGGTCAATCTCGGCCTTGAGCTGTTGCACCTCAGCATCCAAGGCAGCGCGGTCCAAGGCGGTGTTGGTGCCGTTGACTGCTTGCACGGCGAGTTCACGCATGCGTTGCAAAGAGTTGGTGACTTCGTCCAAAGCGCCTTCAGCGGTTTGCATCAAAGAGATGCCATCGTTGGCATTCTTCACCGCCATGGTCAGGCCGCGGATTTGTGAATCCATGCGGTTGCTGATGGACAAGCCAGCAGCATCATCTTTGGCAGAGTTGATGCGGTTGCCCGTCGACAAACGCTCCATGGCCGTTGATAAAGAACGGCCGACTTTCATGAGTGAATCCTGGGCAACCAGAGACTTCACGTTCGTGTTAACAACAGTCATGGTACTTCCTTTGAAGAGTTACAGAAATGGAGGTTGAGCCTCCTCACGACCAAAGAATCGGAGCTGGTGATTGAAGCTTTAACTTTTATCAAAGAAATTCCTTGACAAATAAAAAAGCGGCAATTTCTTGCCGCTCAAAGAACATTATTTCAGTGACTCAAAGCGTCTTTTCCATCAAAAACCAAGTAATGTCATCTTGAGGAAAATTAGGATCGCGTTTGTATGCAAACCCGTAATCGATCAATGTCATTTGCGGATGAAGCTCCATGAGTTCGCCAGCAAAATCTCTTTTGAACAAGCGATCGGTATGTCCGCGGTAAGGAATGGCAACAGGTGTGGGGTTGTAGTACTCGGCCACCAGCAAATACCGCTTGCATGATTTGACCAACTTGTCATAAGCAGTGGGTAACGCTTCTGGGTTGATGTGAATCAACACGCCTTTGATCAAGGTCAAATCCCAAGTTCTGGTGGGCTGAAAATCCAAGAGAGAAACAGGGTAGACATTCTCTGCAGGAATGGCGTGGCGCAGTTGTTGTGCAGCCGTAGGATTGATCTCAATGGCATGGGCATCTATGTGCGGAAACAGCAACCGTAATGCATTTAAGTTCATACCGATATTTGCACCGAATTCAATACAACTATTCATTTGACGTGTATGCCTTAATGCTTTTACAAAAAAATCCAGGTTGGAAGCAAGAAGGGCAGGTCCTTGATTTCTATCAATGTAGTCAATTCCAAATTGGCCTGCCCAAAATGCTTCTTGTTCAGTTTTAAAAGTAGGGGTGCTCATATTTTGGGTCTTGAATGGTTGGTTGATAAATTCAGCTAAATTCGACGAAACACTTAAATCAGATCCCAAGTCAATGCCGTGCCCCTGGAAACGGAG
>JBJTXF010000261.1:0-8053 GCA_046082145.1 Limnohabitans sp.
GTGATGCCATGGCCGCCGGGGCCGTGGGTTTTGCCACCAGTACCAGTCCTGCGCACAACGGAGAAGGTGGCCGGCCCATGCCCTCACGCCTGGCCTGCGACGAAGAAATGATGGCGTTGACATTGGCCATGGGCAGCCAAGGCGGTGGTGTTTACATGGTCACCAAGGGCGGTCAAATGCCGATGGCATTCCTGCAATCGCTGTCGCAAGCCAGCGGCAGACCTGTCATGGTGGCTGCACTCTTGCACAACAGCACCAATCCGCAAGCGGTGTTTAATGATTTGCAAGCCATCAGCGTTGCCAACGCAAAAAATATTCCATTGATCGGTCAGGTATCGTGTTGCCCCTTGACCATGGATTTCACATTTGCCTGCGCTTATCCTGTCGAAGGACTGGCCAGTTGGAGACCCGCCATGGGGTTGGCACACGAGCCCCTCAAAACCTGTTTGCGAGATTTCGCATTTCGCCAATCCGTCAAACAGGAGTTACTTCAACCCGCCACATTTCGGTTATTTAACAACGAATGGGACAAAGTACATGTGGTGCAAACTTTTTTGCCTGCGCACTTGGCGTATGAACAACGCAGTGTGGCAGAACTGGCCACACAACATGGTGTGGAACCTCTGGATTTTGCGCTCGATCTCGCGCTGGCAGAAGATTTACAAACCGTGTTCACTGCCCAATTGCTCAACAGTGACACAGAGGCGGTGGGCCAGTTGCTGAATCATCCGCACAGCTTGGTGTCTCTCAGTGACGCCGGCGCACACCTGACGTTTTTCAATGATGCAGGTTTTGGCCTGCATTTGATGGGCCACTGGGCACGAGAAATGGGCATCATGAGCCTGTCCCAAGCGGTGCACAAACTCACCGCGCAGCCAGCTCGTGTCCTGGGTTTGAAAGGCCGTGGATGGATTCGTGAAAACCATGCGGCCGATTTGTTGTTGTTCGATCCCCAAACCGTGGGCAGAGGACCGAAACACCGTGTGTTTGACCTGCCGGGTGGCGCACCACGACTCAACACGCATGCCAACGGTGTGCATGCAGTTTGGGTCAATGGCCAATTGGTCGCAGACCAACATGGTGTACTTGAAGAAGCTCAATTGGCTGGTGAATTGCTGACTGATTTCGCCCATTGAGCCCCAAGTTGAGCGGCATTTCAAGCTCCGTTCTGCGACATTCACCCTATGAAACCCCCTAGAGCCTGCAGTCTTTTTTTGTCATAGACTGAACACTGCTCGCCTTTGTGCGTTTAAATTTTTTTGCTTCAACATTGAGATCTGACATGTCAAAACAAACCTTTGCTGATCGCAGAACCCTGCTCAAACTCGGCGCTGTCGCCAGTGCCGGATTGGCCACCCCTTTTATATCCCGTGCGCAAAACAAACCGATTCGAATCGGCATGCCCACCATTTTGTCGGGACGTGTTGCCATGCTGGGCCAAGCCTCCAGCAATGCTGCCACCTTGGAAGTGGACAAATTCAACGCTGCAGGTGGATTCAATGGTCGCAAAGTCGAATTAGTGATCCGAGATTCCAAAGGGCAACCACAAGAGGCTGCGCGTGTGGCTCGCGAATTGGTCACCTCAGAAAACTGTGAAATTTTGTTAGATGCCGAAGCCTCATCTGGCGCATTTGCTGTGCATGAAGTTGCGCGAGACCTGGGTGTGTTGGTGATACATAGTGTTTCAGAAACATCTTCCCTCAGCGCAGACCCGAAAATTCGCACTCCTTTGGGCTTTAGATGTGCTCGCCAAGGCATACACGATGCCATCGTTGGCGGCGCTTACGCTGCACAAGTCGCGAAAGCCAAAAATCTCAAACGCTGGATGACTGTATCGCCAGACTACGCTTATGGGCGCGATACCACCAGTGAATTCATTGAATACCTGAAATTTTTCAATCCATCGGTCGAAGTCATTGGGGATGTCTGGCCCAAATTATTCCAAGCCGACTACACCGAATCTGTCACGCGCTTGTTGCAAGGCAAGCCGCAAGCCATTTACTCTGCATTATGGGGGGGCGATCTGACATCGTTCATCGACCAAGCCAGTATTTACGGTTTGTTCAACGAGCGTGAATTCTTCGCGGTGAACATGGCCGACTATGCGGTGCTCACCGCTGTGAAAAATGTACCCAATGGCTTACATTCAGGCAATCGCTATCTCAAGAGTTTTCCCAATACACCGGCCAACAGCAATTGGTGCAACGCCTACCAAGCGCGTTTCAAAGATTTGCCTTTGAACTGGGCCTGGCAAAACGCAGCAGCGGTACAGTTTTTAACCACGGCCATGAAAAAAGCCAACAGCTCTGATGGAAAAAAAGTGGCAGAAGCCTTGCGAGGCATGACTATCGATTCGCCTTTTGGCAATAACGGTAAATTGACCATGCGTGCAGAAGACAACACCGTGGTGGATTACGCTGTGGGCTGGGGAGCGCTCGAGCCCAAAGAACCGTTCATGGCCAAGCCCAGCCCTGGCAACTGGAAACAAATTGCCGAGTTGGAATTGCAATGGAAAAAACGCAAATTCTTTGCCTGAAATTTTCTAAATTAACGGATGGAACTCACAGCGCTGCTTGAATGCTTAGGCTCGGTGTCATGCATCGTGACCCAAAGCAGTACCGGGTTGATCATCGGTGCGCTGTTGTTTTTGGTGGCAGGTGGACTCACGCTCATATTTGGTGTCTTAGGCGTGATCAACTTTGCCCATGGTTCGTTTTACATGTTGGGGGCATATGTTGCGCTCACCGCTTACCGAGTGACGGACAGTTATGCGCTGGCAGCGCTGGCTGCAGGTGTGGGGGTGGGTGCGTTCGCCTGGGTGTTTGAACGATTGTTCATGCGCCGTGTCTACCAATCGGATGTGCTTTTACAACTCCTTGTCTGTTATGCGTTCATTTTGATCTTGGACGATGTGGTCAAAATTGTGTGGGGTGCTGAATTCCAATCGATGGGCATGCCCAAGTCTTTTCAAATGCCTCCTTTATTCATCGGCGGTGGTGTGGTGCCGGTGTTCTATGTCTATCTCATAGGCGCAGCTGGCGTGATTGCATTGCTTTTGTGGTTCACTTTGAGCCGAACGCGTACTGGAAAAATCATTCGCGCTGCAGCCCAAAATCCGGCCATGACCTCAGCATTAGGCCTAAACACTCGACTGATTTACGCCTTGGTGTTTAGCTTCGGGGGTCTGCTGGCAGGTTTGGCGGGCGGCTTGGCTGCGCCCGTGAGGTCCATGTCACCTGGAATGGGGTTCTCCATCCTGATTGAATCTTTCATTGTGACTGTTATTGGCGGCATGGGATCGGTCAGCGGCGCGTTATTGGGTGCCTTGTTGATCGGCATGATCCGCTCTTTTGGCTCCATCGGTTTTCCATTGTTTGTGGAAGGTCTGATGTTTTTATCGATGGTGCTGATTCTGGTGTTCAAACCCAGCGGCATCATGGGCAAGGCGCAATCGTGAGTCATTTACGCGCTTGGCAAAAAGACAGCCTGTGGGCTGTCCTGGCTTTGCTGCTGTTGTTGGCCTTACCCTTGACCTCTCCTTCGCGTGTGGTTCTTGATTTCATCATTCGCTTGTGTGCCATGGGTTTGCTGGCCACTTCATTGAATATGCTGGTGGGATATGGCGGCATGGTCTCTTTTGGTCACGCCATGTTTTTTGGCAGTGGTGCGTATGTGTTTGCACTGATGTTGCAAAAAGCCTCGGTCTCTGTACCTATTGCATTACTCACTGCGGTGATAACTTGCGCTGTGCTGGCTGCTGTGATCGGGGCCATTTGCGTTCGCCTCAAAGGCATCTATTTTTCTTTTTTGACGCTGGCATTTCAAATGCTGCTGCACAGCATCATCATCACTTGGACCAGCATGACGGGTGGCGACCAAGGGTTGACCGGTGGTATTCCACGACCCGTTTTTTGGGGCATCGATTTGGCTCAGAGCCAACACATGTATGTTTTTTGTTGCGTCATTGCGGTAAGTGGATTACTGGCTATGCGCTTGCTGATGCAATCGCCTTTTGGTTACACGCTACGCATGCTTCGAGACAACGAAGACCGTGCAGCTTATTTAGGCATCAACGTGTGGCGTGTGCGCTTATACGCGTTTGTATTGGCGGGTGTGTTTGCAGGCTTGGGTGGTGTAGTCATGTCGCTGTTTGTTTCGGGCGCATTTCCTGACTTCAGCTACTGGACCATGTCAGGTGAAGCGGTATTCATGATCATGATGGGCGGCATACATGTGTTCATCGGTCCTTTGGTAGGTGCTGGACTGCTACAAATCTTTAACGATACCGTGACCCGTTTTACTCCTTACCATGGCTTGGCATTGGGCGCAGTTATTTTGTTATTCACCTTGGGTTTCCAAAGAGGTATCACAGATATTTTCAGAGTTTTAAAACGGCCCTCGCTTGAAGCACCTTCAGCCAAGGAGCCAAGCTGATGCTGCGCATTGAAAATCTCAACAAATCGTTTGGGGGTGTCCAGGCCATTGAAGATTTGTCCATCGACTTTGCGCCAGGTACACTCAGCGCCGTGATTGGGCCCAATGGCGCTGGAAAAACCACCTTCTTCAACCTCATTTCCGGTGGTATACAGCCCGACAGCGGCAAGATTTTGCTAGCGGGCGAAAACGTCGTTGGGTTGTCGCGCAATGCGATTGTTCACAAAGGCATAGGCCGCGCATTTCAAGTCGCGAAGTTATTCAAAAGTCTGACGGTTGAAGAAAGTCTTCGCGCCGCGCTGCAATCGGCGCTGGGGCATGCAACCCAGATGCAAGGTAACTTTCCCCTGATGGCTACCAAAGACCGCGCCCATGAAGTCATGTCTCAACTTGGTCTGTCACACAAAGCAGACACAGTCAGTGGCAATTTGTCGCATGGCGATCAGAAATTGCTGGACATGGCTTTGGCGCTGGTGATGCGACCCAAGGTGTTGCTACTGGATGAACCTGTCGCAGGCATGGGCCCTGACGAACGTACGCAAATGATGGACACCGTGCAACGGTTGTGGCGCCAAGGTGGTTTAACTATTGTGCTGATCGAACACGACATGGAATTGGTGTTCAGGGTGGCGCAACGCATTCATGTGTTGTCTTACGGCAAGTTGTTGGCGCAAGGCACAGCACAAGACATTCGCCACCACCCTAAAGTCATCGAAGCGTACTTGGGCAAAGCCCGGGAGCATGCCGGTGACTGAGATATTGCGCGTCCACCAACTTGAAGTGCTGTATGACACCAGCCAGGTGTTGTTTGGTCTCCATTTGCATTTGCAGCAAGGCGAAACGCTGGCTTTGCTGGGTCGCAATGGTGCGGGCAAAAGCACCACCATGAAAGCCATTGCAGGCATGATTTCCTCACGCGGCGGTGACATTGTGATGCGAGGTCAGTCTATCCAACACATGCCCGCTCATTTGATCGCCCGTGCGGGTTTGGCTTATGTGCCAGAGGACCGACAAATTTTTTCTGAACTGAGCGTGGAAGACAACTTGGACATTGCGTATAAACGTGGTCCAGACGGAGAAGACGATTGGCCGATTGAGCGGGTTTACGACATGTTGCCTTTGCTCAAACCTCTTCGTAAACGACTGGGTGGTCTGCTGTCTGGAGGTGAGCAGCAAATGCTGACTGTGGGCCGCGCACTCATGGGCAACCCTCGTGTTGTGTTGTTAGATGAACCCAGCGAAGGATTGGCGCCGATCATGGTGCAAAAAATTGGCGAGTTGATCCGCGCCTTGAAAGCCACAGGCACCAGCATTGTGCTGGCCGAACAAAATTTACATTTTTGTCTGGGCTTGGCAGACCGCGCTGTGGTGATTGACAAAGGACGCGATGTGTTCACTGGCAGCACCGAGGCCTTAAACGCCGACGCGCAAATCAAGCAACGCTATCTGTCTGTTTGAATCAAGCAGTCAAGTGGAACCCACGGTAGCCCTGTGCGGCTACTTCATCACAAATGCCCCGATAGCGTGCAAAGCCACCTGCATACGGCATGAACACACGTGGCTTGCCTGGCACATTTGCACCTAAATACCAACTGTGCTTGACCTGGGGCAACAGAGTTGCATTGGCAGCGTCATTGACTTGTTGTACCCAGTCATCACTCGCTGCGGTATCGGCCTCTATCTGCTTGATGTCACGGGTTTGCAAATACGCGATGCAAGCGGTGATCCAATTGACATGTTGTTCGATTTGCGGGGGCAAGTTACACAATACCGACGGGCTTCCCGGACCGGTGATTGTGAACATATTGGGGAAACCTGGCACCTGTAACCCCAGGTATGTCCGCGGGCCCGCATGCCACGCGTCTTTAAGTGCCAGTCGACCGCGACCACTGATATTCATTCGCAGCAAACTGCCCGTCATAGCATCAAACCCTGTGGCAAACACGATTGTGTCTAACGGATAGTGCGCTTGCGTGGTTTGAATACCATGGGCGTCGACACATTCAATCGGATGATGTCGTATGTCAACCAATTGCACGTTGTCGCGGTTGAACGTTTCAAAATAATGGCTGTCTATGGGTGGTCGTTTGGCAGCAAATGGATGGTCAATGTCCGAGAGCAATGCCGCTACTTCAGGATCATGCACTACTTGCTGAATTTTGTGTTTGATGAAAGTGGCGGCTGTGTCGTTGGCCGCTTTGTCGCGCAACAAATCATTGAATGTGGCGCGAAATTGCAGTCCGCCCTTGTCCCAGGCTGCCTGGTAGATGGCTTGCCGTTCTTCGTCGGTCACTTCAAGGGCTGAGCGCGGTTCGATGCGAAAACAGTGCGCATTGGGGGTCTCCTGCATCAACGCACGTATCTCATCTGCGTTTTCTTTGACATGCTGCTGGAAGTCTTCACTCAATGGAGCATTTCTGGCGGGAATGCTGTAGTTGGCTGTGCGTTGAAACACCGTTAAATGGGAGGCCTGTTCAGCACTCACGGGAATGGCTTGAATGCCCGTGGACCCTGTGCCGACCACACCTACCCGTTTGCCACGCATGTCTACCCCTTCATGCGGCCATGCACTGGTGTGAACCCACTGGCCTTGAAAGCTGTCTAAGCCTTTGATGGCCGGCACATTCGCGCTGGAGAGACAACCCACCGCCGTGATGAGGTACTTGGCTTGCCACACTTGGCCTGTTGCAGTGGTGATCTGCCACAGGTTGCGAGTCTCTTCAAATTGCGCGGCTACCACGCGGGTGTTGAGCACCAGGTCTGACCGCAGTTGAAGAAAATCAGCGACGTGGTTCATATAGCGCAAAATTTCAGGCTGCTGCGGATAGCGTTCTGACCATTCCCAGGACTGCACCAATTCCTGAGAAAAATAAAACATATAGGAATGGCTTTCCGAGTCGCACCGCGCCCCGGGATAACGGTTGTGGTACCAAGTCCCCCCTACCCCGTCAGCCGCCTCTAACACTTTGACACGCAACCCAAGTTGGTCGCGCAGTGTGTGCAATTGGTACATGCCTGACAAGCCAGCACCCACAATGATGGCGTCTAAAGGCTGATTCGTATTGTTGCTGTCAGACATACGACCGATGGTAGCTCATCAAGTTGTGCAACCGCACTGCCACGAGGTAAAACACTGGAAGTGAAAGCGGGTCACTCGTAACCAGGTGGGGGTTGAAATGCGGCGAATTCTCTCTCCAGCATCTTGGCCAATTGCAAGCATAACAAATCGCCGAACGCGGGCCCGACGATTTGTACGCCGCAAGGCAGTCCCTGCGGTGTCAATCCCACGGGCACCACCGTGGACGGCAAATAGGCCATACCCGAATACCCTGCCCAAAATAATTGCGTGGTGCTGGGTTGGGGTTTTCCGTTGACATTGAGCATGCGTTCCCAACGTTCGTTTTGCTGCTGATGGGGAAACGCAGTGGTGGCTGCGGTTGGGCACAACAACAGGTCGTTGTCTTTGAAAAAAGCTTCCCATTGCAATTGCATGCGATAACGCTTTTCATGCAACTGCAGCCAGTCGTAATGCGACAAAGCACAACCCCGTAATAACCAAGCTTCATAATCTTCTCTCGCAGGGTTGAGTACAGCACTGCGCGCTTGCATGGTCTGCCAT
>JBJTXF010000262.1:0-7936 GCA_046082145.1 Limnohabitans sp.
CCGAGGTGAGCTGAAAATTGGTCCATATCGCCACCGGCAAGATGAAGCCCAGCACCTGTGGCCCCAGCCAAAACATGAGCGCCGCCCACAGCGCCACGGTCATGGCCCAGCCTTGCACAATTCGATTTCGCCAATGGAACGGCCCAAGTCCCCATCGCTGCAAACGTTGTGCTTCGCAATGCCAAGCACGCTTGAGGCCGCCGGGCATTTCGCGCCTTAAAAAAGCCCAAATCGACTCCCCCATGCGTGACGATGCAGTGTCTTGTGGCGTTGCCACCTCCAGATGGTGACCCCGGTTGTGCTCGATACAAAAATGACCGTAGGCGCTGGGTACCAACACCCACAATGCCAATGTGCGTTCTAGGCGGTTGTGCTTGTGGCCCAATTCATGCGCGAGATTGATGCCAAAACCGCCCACAGCTCCGGCGGCCAGCACCATGGCCCATACGCCATGCCACGGTAAGTCGTGATTGGCCACAAACCACACTGAAAACACAAACGCTGCCCACAGCACTGGCACCAATGCATAAGTGATGTAGCGGTAGTAGGCATCGTTCTCGAGTTGTGTAACTGCCGATTCTGGCGGGTTGTGCCGAGACGGCGGTATCAGAGCATCCGCCAGCGGAACCACGCCATACAAAAAGACCAACGGCCACCATAAAGCCCAGCCCTCACCCGTCCACCACATCAACAAAGGACCAGTGGCCACCAGGGCCGGTGCAAACAACGAAACCAACCATACCCAGCGCCAAGTATCGCGATATTTGGCAAACTGTCCGCTGTCGGGGCTGGATGTTGGCATGGTCATGGTGGAATTCAGTTCAAACTGGCAATGTAATGGGCCAAGTTGTCAATGTCATCGTCACTCAATGTGCTGGCGACGCTGGTCATGTTGCCTGCGTCATTGTTGCGGTCCTTGGCTTTGAAGTCTTTGAGGGTTTTCACCACGTAATCAAAGTTTTGACCCGCCACTTTGGGAATTTCATTCTGGCCGCGGAATTCGCCCAAATGGCACATGGCACACAAAGTTTCATCGGCTTTGGCAATGCCTTTTTTGACCTTTTCAGGATCAGCCTTGAATCGTTTATTGGACAGCTTTTGAGCTGAAAAGTAGCTTGCCAACTCTTGCATATCGGCTTTGCTAAGGCCTGCGGTCATGGGCGACATCATGTCGTTGTGGCGACGACCTTCTTGAAAATCTCGCAATTGCATGTACAGGTACCGCGCATTTTGACCCGCGAGACTGGGCGTGTTGGGCATACTGGAATTACCGCTTTCGCCATGGCAACCGACACACATGGCAGCTTTAGCAGGTACTTGCGCCCAAACGAGTGACATACTTAACGAAAAAAAAGAGGCCATCAAAAAAAAGATTGAAGCTCGAAAGGTTTTCATACTGTTAAAAAAAACAAACATTAAAAAGGCCTGGTGCATTTGCATGCACACAGGCCTCGGGCTTAGAACTCAGTCAGCTCAGGGCAGTGTGAACACAACCACAGAGTTGCCGCGCTTGGCATCGATTTGGTTATTACCGCCGGCTGCCACAGCAATGTATTGCTTACCACCGATGGTGTAGGACACAGCAGGTGCATTGACCCCAGCGCCAGTCTGGTATTCCCACAGTTTCTTGCCATTTTTGGCATCGAAAGCGCGGAAAAAACCATTGGCTTCACCGTTGAACACGAGGCCGCCAGCAGTGGCCAACACGCCACCAATCAAAGGCTCGTCAGTGTCAAATTTCCATGCCACTTTGCCTGTGTCGATATTCACAGCAGACAAACGACCGCTTTGCTTTTCGCTGGGGATGGTTTTGAAAGCACCGCCCAACCACAGCTTGCCGCCGGGGTACTTGGAAGCTTCAACGTGGTAGGTCATAGGCTGCAGCAAGTTAGCAGCAAATGCCAAACGTGCTTCAGGGTTGATCGCCATGGGGCTCCATTCCACACCACCGTTAGCACCCAACATCATCTTGGCGCCTTCTTTGGTGGGCAATGTCCACAAACCATCTTGAGGAACCATGGCTTCAGAGAAGCGAATCAGTTCGCCAGTGGCGCGGTCATGCACATAGACGTGGCCAGTTTTGCCAGCGTGGATAGCCACTTTGATCATCTTGCCGTCTTTGCCTTTGGCTTCTGTCAGGATGACAGGTGACACAGCGTCCAAGTCCCACACATCGTGAGCGATGTACTGGTGGTGCCACTTGTATTTGCCTGTGTTGAGGTCAACCGACACGATGGAGTCGGTGTAGAGGTTGTCTCCGGGACGCTCAGCACCGTAGAGGTCAGGGCTGGGGTTGCCAACCACGAAGAAGATGCTGTTGGTTTCCAGATCGACCGCAGGTGTCATCCACACGCCACCACCGAGGGTTTTGTAGAAGTCGCCACCTTGCTTGGCCAATTGTGCTTTCTCAGCTGCAATGTCACGCAACATGTTGCGACCTGTGGAATCGTTCACAGCCCACACACCTTCATGGCCTTTTTCAGGAATGGTGTGGAAGGTCCACTGCAATTTGCCGTCTTTGGCGTCAAACGATTTGACGAAGCCACGGATACCGTATTCGCCACCGTTGGTGCCGATCAGCACGCGACCGTTGACAGCCACAGGTGCCATGGTTTCTGAGTAACCCAATTCAGGGTCAGCGATTTGGGTGTCCCAAACCAACTTGCCCGTTTTGGCGTCGAGTGCCACGAGTTTGGCGTCCAAGGTACCCATGAAAACACGGTCACCCATGATGGCCACACCGCGGTTGTTAGGACCACAGCAGTAAGTGGTGACGGGGCCCATTTTGTGTTTGTAATGCCACTTTTGCTTGCCCGTGACAGGGTCAATCGCGTACACGTGGTTGTAGGAAGTGGTGATGTACATGGTGCCGTTCACCACAATCGGCGCAGTCTGCATGGACTCCAGCACTTCTGTCTGGAAGGTGAAAGCAGGACGCAATTTGCTGACGTTATTGGTGTCAATTTGTTTGGCTGGGTAGTAACGGCTGTTGGCGTAGTTGGCATTGGTGTGCAAGAAATTGCTACCGTCCTTGTCAGCAGCGCTCAACAGAGACTGGCTGACATCGGCCTGGGCGAACCCGGCTGACAAAACACCGACTGCCAAGCAGGCGATGGTTTGGGAAATTTTCTTTCCATAAGTGTGCATTTGTGCTCCTTCAGCCTTTCGGCCATGTTAAAAAAAACAAGATGGTTTGATCTATCAAATTGAAATTTGACATTCATTCCTTGTCTAAAAGTCTGGGTTTTTAACTTGCGCTAACCTTCTGTGGTGAAGTACAAAATTCAGCATCAAGGAAAAATTCCCATTAACCCATCTTAACCACGCACCGTTGAATTGCACTAGGTTGCAACACCTGAAAGGGAAAACCCTTAAGAACTTGACAGCCTAATACATGCGATTCATTCGTCTAACCATTGATCAACATGAAAAAATCTGCCTTACTGTTAACTATTGGATTCGCTTTGATGATGCATTTGGCTGCATCTGCATGGGCGCAAAACGATTCGACTTTTACCCTGAATGCACAGTTATTGGTGGCGGCCCGCCAAAGTGATCTAGAGGGTGTGAAGAAAAGCCTAGAGCGCGGGGCCTTGCCCAATTCGCGCAACCGCCAAGGCAAAACGGCGCTGTTTATGTCAATTGAAAAAAACCATTTGGAAATTTTTAACCTGATGCTCAATGCAGGCGCCGATGTGAACTTGGCTTCGCTGGAAAAAGTCACCCCGCTGATTGCAGCCTCTTATGCGGGAAATACCGACATGGTTTCGCTGTTGATTGCAAAGGGTGCCAAGCTCGAAGAGGAAGACAGGTTGCACAAATCCGCGCTAGTGTACGCAGCGGGCATGGGGCATGACAAGGTGGTGGATTTGCTTCTGGGCGCAGGCGCGTTGGTGGATGCTGCTTACATCGACGGACTCACGCCGCTGATGTGGGCGGCAGGTCAAGGGCATGTTGCCACCGTGCGCTTGTTGCTTGACAGAGGCGCCAACAAATCACGCAAAGACGATCGCGGTCTGAGCGCCATGGACATGGCCGAGCAAGCAGGCCATTCGCAAATCGTGCCTATGTTGCAGTAGGTGATAACTGCCGCTTGCATGGCCTCTTGCATACATACCCAAGAATATTGAACAACCACAGCCATGGTGCAAGGAATTCAGTCAAGTGAGTTGCACGCCAACCCGTTCATTGATTGGGTTCGTTGAAACAGCTTTTTTCTACCTCGTCATACATGGCTGCCCGCTGTGTGTCACTGTGGTAAATCTTCCAGATTTCATCGGCGATGGCGCGCGTGAGGTCTTTGAACTCTGGGTCGCAATGGTGTTTGAGTTGGTCTTGAAACGTGGTTTGACCTCGCCGCCATTGGTTTTCGCGCAAGATAAACGCGTAATGCACCAATTCATGACCGACACCCCACGTGACCATTTCTTTGCTGTATTGCTCAATGGTGCGCGGTGCAATACTGATTTGCATCGGGTATTCGGGAAATTTTTCTGTGGGATATTGAAAACCCATGCGGGCAAAAGGCGGCACGTGCCAATCAAGCACTAAACGCGGGGGAGGTAAATCGTTGGGCGCATGGGTACTTCGCTTGACAAAGCCCCATAAACGACTGATGACATCGTAATCAATATCAGGTGGCGTGTACTCGATTTGCTGAAATTCGGCAGCAGCCCACACAGTACAAGATACACAAGCACTGGACAAAGCCACCAGACAGTCGCGCATTCGCATGTTGATCAACCCACAAAACAGTGCGCAGTGTGCACCAACCCGATGCAGTTGACACACGGCACTCACAAAGCCCTTGTCAAGACGGGGCAGTCGGCAATTCATAGCCTATCGCGACGCGCCAAGTCGGGAAAAAGTTTTAACCAACCCAAAGCGATCGCCATGGTAGCCAAGCCACCTGTGACCACCGAGGCCACTGGGCCCCACAGTGCTGCGGTTAGCCCAGATTCAAATTCGCCAAGTTCGTTGGAGGCACCGATGAACACCCCATTGACCGCTGCCACGCGCCCGCGCATTTCGTCAGGCGTTTCCATTTGCATCAATGTTAAACGCGTGACCACACTGATGTTGTCGGCAGCCCCGCTGACCGCCAGCGCCACCATTGACAGCATGAAATGGTCAGACATGCCAAACACCATCAAAGCCAAACCAAACACCGCAACTGCGCCCAGTAATTTGTAACCCACGTTACGCTGTATTGGCCAACGCGTGATCACAACTGACATGCACAACGCACCTGCCGCCGGTGCAGCGCGCAACAAACCTAAACCGTCGGGTCCAACATGCAAGATATCGCGAGCAAAAATAGGCAACAACGCTGTGGCACCGCCCAACAACACCGCAAACAAATCCAAAGAGATGGCACCCAACAATACCTTGCGCTGCCACACAAACGCCACGCCGGCAAACAGTGATTGCCAACTCATAATGTGGTGCCTGGCCATATGTTCATAACGCACCCACAGGGTCAACAACATGGACAGCGTGAACAGCACCGCGCACACCCTGTAAACCGTCAGTGCACCACCCAAGTAAAGAAACCCGCCCAATGCTGGGCCACATATCACCGCGACTTCCACACCAGTCGAGCTGAGCGCGATTGCGCGTTGAAACAACGGTTTGGGCACCAATAAAGGCGTGATGGCTTGCTGCGCAGGCATTTGAAAAGCACGGGTCAGCCCGAGCACAAACGCCACCCCAAAAATCAAAGTTCGACTCACCTGATCTTGCAAAGTCGCAATACCAAGGACCACAGCCACCACAGCCATGACCGCCATGCAAGTGGCAAAAATACGGCCACGGTGCAAACGGTCAATCACATGCCCTGCGGGCAGAGCCATCAATAACGCGGGGATAAACTGAAACAAGCCGACCAGTCCCAGGTCCCATGCGCTGTTGGTCAGTTCGTACATATGCCAGCTGATGGCCAGCATCAACATTTGATGCGCCGTGATACCGCAAATGCGCGCCAACCAAAAACGCATGAATTGGCGTTGCGCCAACAAGTCTGACAAAGACGAAGTCATGCGGGGATTGTCGCGGCAATGGTGTGTGATCCCATTACACGCAAAAAAACCCCTGGTTGTGTGCAATCAGGGGCAAGTGTGCGCTCGGTCAACCCAAGGGTTGAAAGCAAATGAATCAGGCGGCCAAACGGTCTTCCACCACGGTTTTGACGGTGCTGCCAATCAGAATTTTGCGTGGCAATTTTTCTTCGGGAATGACGTTTTCCAACCGCACGACCAACAAGCCGTTGACCATGTCGGCAGAACGCACCACCACGGTTTCTGCCAAGGTGAACTGGTGGCTGAAGTCGCGTGTGGCAATGCCTTTGTGCAGGTATTCGCCTTGGGGATTGGCCTTGACTTTGCCAACGATCAGCAGCTTGCTGCCCTCGGCTGTGATCTCGATCTCGTCTTGCTGAAAGCCCGCCACAGCGATTTCAATCATGTAGTCGTTTTCGCTGTGTTTGATGATGTTGTAGGGTGGATAGGTTTGTGCCCGAGAGGCGGGGTCGCCGGTTTCGAGTTGTTGAAACGCGTCGATCAGGCGTTCAAAACCGACAGAACTTAAAAGCAAATTGCGTCCGAATGCATAAGCCATTTGAAATCTCCTTGATAACAAGCAAGTGGATGAAACACCAAGGCCCCGAAGGCACCTTGATGCAATCTACATGTGGGTGGGTGAGGAAATTTCAAGGACCGGTTTAAATGGTCATGCCGCCGTCGATCGAATAAGCGTTGCCGGTGATGAAGCGGGACTCGTCGCTGGCCAAAAAGACGACGATAGGCGCGATTTCATGGGCTTGTGCCAAGCGCCCCATGGGTTGGCGGGCGATGAAGTTTTGACGCGCCTGAACCGGGTCGTCTTGGCTGTTGATGCGGTCTTGCAGCGATGGGGTGTCTACGGTACCGGGGCAAATGGCATTGCAACGAATGCCTTGTCCCACATAGTCCGCAGCCACGGCTTTGGTCAAGCCAATCACTGCGGCTTTGCTCACACCGTACACAAAACGGTTGGGTAATCCTTTGATGCTGGAGGCCACACTGGCCATGTTGATGATGCTACCGCCCCCTAGCGCCAACATCTTGGGCAACACCGCTTGAATCATCCAAAACTGCGCCCGGGCATTGAGGTTCATGGCGAAATCCCATTGCTCGTCCGTGGCATCGAGCGCCGTGTTGCTGTGGACAAAACCTGCGCAATTGAACAAAGCATCGATCTTGTCGATTTTTTTTACCAACGCGTGTATGGCCGGTTTGTCCATCACATCCAAGACCGCCGTGTGAATATTGGCTTGGCCTTCAAACGTCTTGAGCAATTCCGGTTTGATGTCGGTGGCCCAGACCGTGGCGCCCTCGGCTGCCATGGCCATGACTGAAGCGTGTCCAATGCCCTGGCCGGCGGCGGTGACTAGTACGGTGTGATTGGCTAAGCGCATGCGATGTCTCCTTGAAAAACCCGATAGCTTAATCACCCCATGGCAAATAACAAGACGCGTTCTCGCCCGCTAAACGGTTTTATCGAACCAATGCCACCGCTTGATCCACGTATCGGTAAATTTCCAGAGGCAATTCACCGTTGGGACCCATGGTGTCTTGGTCGCCGTGTTTGCCTGTTCTCACGACCACCATGTCTAATGAGGGCACCACAATCACATACTGACCTTCGTGGCCCTGCATGACATAAAAAGGATGTTTGTATTGCCAATCCATCCACAATGCGTGGCCGTAGTAGGGCTTCAAACCAGGCTTGCGCATGCGTTCAATAAACGCTTTGGGCCACAACACCTTGCCTTGCCATTGACCATCTTGCAGCAACACTTGTCCTATCCGTGCAAAGTCTCTGGCGCTGGCAAACACACAGCAATAAGGTCGCTCCATGCCACCTTGTGCAGCGGGTCTGTCCATGGTGTAGAGCGCAT
>JBJTXF010000263.1:0-8702 GCA_046082145.1 Limnohabitans sp.
CCCGATAGGTGAAGAGGCCAACTTGGTTGATCTGATCACGCACCGTGTGCCGGCAGGTGTGGACGATGCGGCCAAAGTCAAAGCGTCATATCTGGCGGCGGTTGCGCATGGAACAGAAAAATGCGCGTTGATCACGCCTGAAAAAGCCACTGAGTTGCTGGGCACCATGCTGGGTGGATACAACCTCACACCGTTGATCGATTTACTGGATCACCCCACGTGTGCGGCGATTGCCGCCGAGGGTTTGAAAAAAACCTTGTTGATGTTTGACCAGTTTCACGACGTCAAAGACAAAGCCGACAAAGGCAACGCTTATGCCAAGGCCGTGGTCAAGTCCTGGGCGGACGCTGAATGGTTCACCAGTCGCCCCGAAGTGCCACAAAGCATCACCTTGACCGTGTTCAAGGTCACCGGCGAAACCAATACCGACGATTTGTCGTCCGCGCCCGACGCCTGGAGCCGCCCCGACATTCCCTTGCATGCATTGGCCATGCTGAAAAACAAACGCGACGGCATCACGCCCGAAGAAGACGGCAAACGCGGTCCTGTCAAATTCATCGAAGATTTGCGCGCCCGTGGCCATCTGGTGGCGTATGTCGGCGATGTGGTGGGTACCGGCTCAAGCCGCAAGTCGGCCACCAACAGCGTGTTGTGGTTCACCGGTGAAGACATTCCTTTCGTGCCCAACAAACGCTTTGGCGGTGTTTGTTTGGGTAGCAAAATCGCCCCGATTTTCTACAACACCATGGAAGACGCGGGGGCGTTGCCGATCGAATTGGATGTGTCGCAAATGAACATGGGCGACGTGATCGAGTTGCGTCCTTACGAGGGCAAAGCGCTCAAGGACGGCAAAGAAATCGCCAGCTTTACTGTGAAGAGCGATGTGTTGTTTGACGAGGTGCGCGCGGGCGGCCGCATTCCGCTCATCATTGGCCGGGGCTTGACTGCGAAAGCACGCGAAGCCTTGGGTCTGCCTGCTTCCACCTTGTTCCGATTGCCCGCTGTGCCAAAAGGCCATGGCAAAGGCTTCACGTTGGCGCAAAAGATGGTGGGGCGTGCATGCGGTTTGCCCGAAGAACAAGGCGTGTTGCCAGGCACGTATTGCGAACCCCGCATGACCTCGGTGGGTTCACAAGACACCACCGGACCGATGACCCGCGACGAACTCAAAGACCTGGCGTGTTTGGGTTTCAGCGCCGACTTGGTGATGCAGTCGTTTTGCCACACAGCGGCTTACCCCAAACCTGTGGATGTGAAGATGCACCACGAGTTGCCCGCGTTCATCAGCAACCGTGGCGGCATCAGTTTGAAGCCCGGTGACGGCATCATTCACAGTTGGCTCAACCGCATGTTGTTGCCCGACACGGTGGGCACCGGTGGCGACAGCCACACGCGTTTCCCCATCGGCATATCGTTTCCAGCGGGCTCGGGTTTGGTGGCGTTTGCTGCCGCCACGGGCGTGATGCCGTTGGACATGCCCGAGAGCGTGCTGGTGCGCTTCACCGGCCAGATGCAACCGGGGGTGACATTGCGCGATTTGGTGCACGCTATTCCGTTGTACGCCATCAAAAAGGGGTTGCTGACGGTCGAGAAAAAAGGCAAGAAAAATATTTTTTCAGGCCGCATTCTGGAAATCGAAGGCCTGCCCAATTTGAAGGCCGAACAAGCGTTTGAACTGGCTGATGCATCTGCCGAACGCAGCGCTGCAGGGTGTACGGTGTTGCTCAACAAAGAGCCGATCATCGAATACATCAACAGCAACATCGTGTTGCTCAAAAACATGATCGCTCAAGGCTATGCCGATGCCCGCACCATCACCCGCCGCATCCAAGCGATGGAGGCTTGGTTGGCGAATCCGAAATTGCTGCAGCCCGATGCAGATGCCGAATACGCCGAAGTGATTGAGATCCAATTGAACGACATCACCGAACCGATAGTGTGTTGCCCGAACGACCCGGACGACGCCAAAACCCTCAACGATGTGGCTGGCGCACCGATTGATGAAGTGTTCATCGGTTCGTGCATGACCAACATCGGCCATTTCCGCGCCGCGTCCAAATTGCTCGAAGGCAAACGCGACATTCCCGTGAAATTGTGGATGGCCCCGCCCACCAAAATGGATGCACAGCAATTGACCGAAGAAGGGCATTACGGCGTGTTTGGCAACGCCGGTGCCCGCATGGAAATGCCGGGTTGCAGTTTGTGCATGGGCAACCAAGCGCAGGTCAAAGAAGGCGCCACAGTCATGTCGACCAGCACCCGCAACTTTCCCAACCGCTTGGGCAAAAACACCAACGTCTATTTGGGCTCGGCCGAGTTGTCGGCGATTTGCTCCAAACTCGGACGCATACCCACCAAGGCCGAGTACTTGGCCGACATGGGGGTGATCAACGCCGATGGCAGCAAGATTTACAAATACATGAACTTCGACCAGATCGACGAGTATGTGGAGAATGCCAAAGGCGTGACCGCTTGACAAACGCTTTGTATTCTGTACGGTCTGTACAGATTGAAACGAAGCGGGTGCAACATGTCAAAAAGCAAGGTGTATGGTTTAGAGCAGGCTAGGGCGCAACTGCCCCAGATCGCGTCTGAGGCAGAAGCCGGTTACAGCAGCGAAATCACGCGCCATGGCAAGCCCGTGGCGATGGTGGTGCTGGTCAGGCAATGGCAGGCCCAGCAGACGCGTACCGTGAAAATGAACGGCATCTTGGCTTTACGTGGCACCGGTGCCAGTTTATGGCCTCGTGGCGCAGCAAGCGCCGTGGCGCAATGGCGCAACGAATGGCAGGACTGACGCATGACCGAGTCAGTGCCTGTCTACACAGCAGGGTGGGGCAGCTTAAGCGACGGTGTCACGGTGCTGGTGGACACCGCGCCTTGGATTTACGTCTTGCAAGACCACCCGGTTTGGGCGTCGCAGTTTGTCGGTTTGTTTGAAGCCGCAGCGCAAGGCCGTTTGCAACTGGTCTTGACCACCGTCACCTTGGCCGAGGTGATTGCCGGCCTATTCAAAGCAAAGCAAACCGCATTGGCCAAGCGTTATGAAAAGGCGCTGGGGCGTTACCTCGTGGTGCCGCTGTCGGCGCAAGTGGCGGTCATGGCGGCGCAGTTGCGGGTGCAATACCGTTTGAAGTCGCCCGATGCGGTGCAACTGGCCTCGGCCTTGGACATCGGTGCGGTGGCTTTGGTTACCCATGACAGGGATTTTTCCGAAGTGCTGGATTTTCCGGTGTTAACCGGCGCAACAGACTAAGGTGTCTGCGCCAACACAGCCGTATTGAAGATTTTCAGCAAGGCTACACCACTTGTTTTTAGGCAAGCAGCGCTTGGGGTTTCACATCAGCAAATGCTCACCTGCATTGTCGCCGCCCAGGATAACGTAATTCACTTTGCGCACGTCCATCAGTTTGGTGCCGCCTGCGTATGAAATCGAACTTTGCAAGTCCTCTTGCATTTCACGCAAGGTGTCGGCCAAATGGCCTTTGATGGGTTCCAAAATGCGCTTGCCCTCGACATGCTTGTATTCGCCCTTGTTGAAGTCGGAGGCTGATCCGTAGTACTCCTTGAACAGCCTGCCGTCGACCTCAACTGTCTGGCCCGGGGATTCTTCGTGACCGGCCAGCATCGAGCCGATCATCACCATGGAGGCACCGAATCGGATGCTTTTGGCGATATCGCCGTGCTCGCGTATGCCGCCGTCGGTAATGATGGGCTTGGTGGCCACGCGCGCGCACCATTTGAGCGCTGAGAGTTGCCAACCACCGGTGCCAAAGCCGGTTTTGAGTTTGGTGATGCACACCTTGCCTGGGCCGATGCCCACCTTGGTGGCGTCCGCGCCCCAGTTTTCCAAATCGATCACCGCCTCGGGCGTGCCGACGTTGCCCGCGATGACAAAAGCGCTGGGCATGTGTTCTTTCAGGTGGGCAATCATCCGCTGCACGTTGTCAGAGTGACCATGTGCAATGTCGATGGTGATGTAGTCGGGTGCCAAGCCCTCGGCGCGCCATGCCGCCACGGTGTCGTAATCGGCTTGTTTGACACCCAGCGATACCGATGCAAACATGTTTTTGGTGGCACAGTCGCGCACGTATTTCACGTTGTCTAAATCGAATCGGTGCATCACATAAAAATAACCGTTAGAAGCCAGCCATTCGCAAATGCTTTCATTGACCACGGTTTTCATATTGGCCGGGACCACCGGCAAACGAAAACTTCGGTTGCCTAGGGTGACACTGGTGTCACATTCGGCGCGGCTTTGCACGCGACATTTGCGTGGAAGCAAAAGAATATTGTCGTAATCAAAAATTTCCATCAACCAAGCTCCAAAAATAAACAAGAGGAGAGCGCTTGGCTTGGCCGGTTAAATGAAACCAGACACAAGAATCTTGGGCCCGGTGATTGATTCTACGCACATCGATGCGACCACCTGTCTGCCTACAATCGAGCGCATGTCTTCCCCTTTCCACAGCGATGCTGTGAACGAAACCCGCCACGCATCCCCCTTGTTGCAAGGCCTCAACCCTGAGCAACAGGCCTCGGTGTGTTTGCCGGCGCAACATGCGCTGATATTGGCCGGTGCGGGTTCGGGCAAGACGCGCTTGCTCACCACCCGCATCGCCTGGTTGTTGCAAACCCGACAGGTGTCGCCGGGCGGTTTGATTGCCGTGACCTTCACCAACAAAGCCGCCAAAGAAATGCTCACCCGCTTGAGCGCCATGCTGCCGGTGAATGTGCGCGGTATGTGGATCGGCACGTTTCACGGCTTGTGTAACCGTTTTTTGCGTGCCCATTGGAAGTTGGCCAACCTGCCGCAAACCTTTCAAATTTTGGATACCCAAGACCAATTGTCTGCCGTTAAACGGTTGCTCAAGCAGTTCAACATCGACGATGAAAAGTTTCCACCCAAACAAATCCAATGGTTCATCGCCGGTTGTAAAGAAGAAGGCTTGCGACCCAAAGATGTGATTGTGCGAGACGCTGAAACACGTCAAAAGGCAGAGCTTTATCAGCTGTATGAAGACCAGTGCCAACGCGAGGGTGTGGTGGATTTTGGTGAATTGATGTTGCGCAGTTATGAGTTGTTGCGCGACAGTGATGCGCTTAGAGCGCATTACCAAGAGCGCTTCAAACACATTTTGATTGATGAGTTTCAAGACACCAACAAGTTGCAATACGCGTGGATCAAACTTCTGTACGGCCCAAACAGCGCAGTCATGGCCGTCGGTGATGATGACCAGAGCATTTACGCCTTTCGCGGTGCGCGTGTGGGCAATATGGCGGATTTTGTGCGCGAGTTTGAAGTACAGCACCAAATCAAACTTGAGCAAAACTACCGAAGCCATAGCCATATTCTGGATACCGCCAATGAGTTGATTCGGCACAACAAAACCCGCTTGGGAAAAAACCTGCACACCACCCAAGGTGCAGGCGAGCCTGTGCGGGTCATGGAGTTACCAGGCGACTTGGCTGAAGCCCATTGGGTCGTGGAGGAAATCAAGCAATTGCTGCGTGATGGCCGCGACAGTGATGGCAGCAAGGGTGTAGCCACACGCAGCGAAGTGGCTGTTCTATACCGAAGCAACGCACAAAGTCGTGTGATTGAAACCGCTTTGTTCAATGCGGCCATGCCATATCGCGTGTACGGTGGGCTGCGCTTTTTTGAGCGCGCTGAAATCAAACACGCGCTGGCGTATTTGCGGCTGTTGGAAAACCCGCGTGACGACACCAGCTTCATGCGCGTCGTCAATTTCCCGCCGCGAGGCATCGGCGCTCGCAGCATTGAACAGTTACAAGACGCAGCGCGTGCCAACAGCTGTGCTTTGCATGATGCAGTCAGCAGCATCGGAGGCAAAGCCGGTACCAATATTTCGGCCTTTGTCGCCAAGCTCGATGTACTGCGCGAGCAAACGCATGGACAAACCTTGCGTCAAATCATTGAGCTGGTGCTTGACCACAGTCAATTGATTGAACATTACCAAGCCGAGCGTGAAGGTGCAGACCGGGTTGAGAACTTACAAGAATTGGTCAATGCTGCAGAAAGTTTTGTGACGCAAGAAGGGTTTGGCAAAGACGCAGTGGCGTTGCCGGTGGATGAAGCGGTACAGAGCCAAGTGGAATTTGCTGCAGCACAAGCATTGCTTGCAGGAGCATCTTTGCAACCCAACGCCGAAACGGGTGAAACGCTGTCACCGTTGGCTGCGTTTCTCAGCCATGCCGCCCTCGAAGCAGGTGATAACCAAGCGCAAGCCGGTCAAGACGCGATTCAATTGATGACGGTTCATGCCGCCAAGGGTTTGGAATTTGACTGTGTGTTCATCACCGGTTTGGAAGAGGGTTTGTTTCCCCATGAAAACGCGATGAGTGATTTTGAAGGGTTGGAAGAAGAAAGGCGTTTGATGTATGTGGCGATCACACGGGCGCGCAAACGTTTGTACCTGAGCCACTCGCAAACCCGTATGTTGCATGGGCAAACCCGTTACCACATCAAAAGTCGTTTCTTCGATGAAATGCCTGAGCACACATTGAAATGGTTATCTCCACAAACAGGATCGCAAGCGCCTGCAATATGGGGCAACAGGCCGACTGGTTTTGGTCAACACGACGGAGGGCGAGCAGGTTTTTTCACACCTGCCCCACCCTCGGTGCCGCAACGCCATGCCCCTGTTGCCAGTGGCCCCAACGCATGGGTGCGCAGTGGTCTACAGGTCTTCCATGCCAAATTTGGAGAGGGCACCGTGGTGTCGATGGAGGGTTTAGGCGAGGATGCGCGCGCACAAGTGAAATTCAATCGACATGGGGTGAAATGGCTGGCCTTATCGGTAGCCAAGCTGACACCGGTTTGAGGCCTCAGGCTTCTAGGGGTTCGCTGATGAAACAGTCTCGAAAACTGTAATAGCTGGATGAAAAAAACATGGCTGCCAGCATCAGCATCGCCGGCAGCATCAGCATCATGGAAAGTTGAGCTTGTTCAAACAACAAGCTGATCAAGCTCAACACTAAGCTGGTAGTCAAGAAAATACTGGCCCAAGTCAAACCAAACACAGCAAATGCACGCCAATTGGCCCAGCAGGCCATAAAGCTGAAGAAAATACTTTTGACCAAGGGTTGTGCATGCCAATGAATCAAAGCTGGGGCATGCCAGAAAAGGGTCGATAAAGGCAAGTACAGCAACAAACAAAACATGGCTGCAGACTGAAAATCTTCGTCAATCACGGTATTCTGGTTGAGCCCATCGCCGCCCATGTACATGCGGGCAAATTCACCATCGTCAAACACAGACGACATCACCAACACAAAACAAAACAACAGTGCATAAAGAAATCCCAACAACACCATTTTTTTTGATTGGGCTGCACCTTGTCTGAAACCGATGACCAACACGGTAGGCATCGGAAAACGGGCCAGGTCAACCTCTCGAGCTGCTGCCATCAGGCCCAAAGAAGCTGCTGGAATAAACATCAATCCAAGAAAACTGCCGCCGTAAGACAGCAGAGAAGTCATGGAGGCAAGCGCCATGAACAATAAAAACAAACCACTGAGGGCCAAAGGTTGACGCCAAAAATTGCGAATGCCTTGTTTGACCCATAGCGATCCGGTACGTGCTTTGACAACATTGAGTTTCATAGATCAGAGTGTGACAGGGTCATGCAATCTTTGTAAGAGGACGCGTTCAAAGTGTGTGGGATCATGGGGTTGCAGCATGCTGGCTTGGCGCGGCAGGTGAAAATCCCATAAGCGGGAAATCCAAAAACGCAGCGCTGCCGCTCGCAACATGGGATTGAACAAGGCTCGTTCGGCTGCGTTCAAGGGGCGAAGCGATTGGTAAGAATGAAGCAAAGCTTGCAGCCGCTCATGGTCCATGTCACCCGTTTGCAAATCGGTACACCAATCGTTGATGCATACCCCTAAATCAAACAACCAATGGTCGCATCCTGCGAAATAAAAATCGAAAATACCAGTGAGTTGTTCGCCATCGAACATGACGTTGTTACGAAATACATCGGCATGCACAGGCCCGCTGGGCATACTGGTATACGCAGACAAACCACTGACATGGTTTTGGTAGGACAACTCGTGCGCCAACAACCGATGTTGGTCTGGTGTCAGAAAAGGCAACACAGATGGTACGGTTTCATTCCACCAATCCAGTCCGCGCAAATTGGTTTGAAAACGTTCGTAATCGCGTGCTGCCAAGTGCATTTGCGCAAGGGCTCGACCCATGGCGGCACAATGCCTTGCACCAGGCTTGAGTTCTGATTGGCCATTTAAGCGGTTGACCACTGCTGCCGGTTTGTCCAGCAGGGTGAGCAAAATATCGCCTTGTACATTGGATTGCGGATCAGGCACCGGTATGCCGCGCGCAGCCAAGTGCTTCATCAGGTACAAATAAAAAGGCAACTGTTCGTGGTTAAGCCGCTCAAATAGCGTCAGGACGTATTCACCTTGGTTGGTGGTCAGAAAATAGTTGGTGTTTTCGATGCCGCTGCTTATGCCTTGCAATTGCACCAAATCACCTATAGACAAATGGTTCAACAACTCTCTGACTTGGTGTTCGGAGACTTCGGTGAAAACGGCCATGACAATGGTGAGAACGGCTCGGGCTAAAAACAAGTGTTGATTGTAGGCACAATCACTGGCATGCAAGACACTCCCACTTTACTTCTGGTTGACGGCTCCAGTTACCTCTACCGCGCCTTTCA
>JBJTXF010000264.1:0-4526 GCA_046082145.1 Limnohabitans sp.
CGGTGTTTCTCTACCACGCCATTCAAGCGGGCATGGACATGGGCATTGTCAATGCGGGCATGGTGGGTGTGTACGACGATTTAGAACCCGTGTTGCGCGAGCGCGTGGAAGACGTGGTGCTCAACCGTACACCTGCATACAAAGACGGCGAGGCGCGCTTGTCAGCCGGCGAGCGCTTGATTGAAATCGCCGAAAACGCCAAAGGGGCGGCCAAAGACGACAGCGCCAAACTCGCGTGGCGCGGTACCGGGCAATCGCCGGTCACTGTGTCGCAACGTTTGAGTCACGCGTTGGTGCATGGCATCACCGATTTCATCAACGAAGACACCGAAGAGGCTTACCGCGAAGTGCTGGCTTCGGGTGGCAGGCCCTTGCATGTGATTGAAGGCCCGTTGATGGATGGCATGAATTTGGTGGGCGATTTGTTTGGCCAGGGCAAGATGTTTTTACCGCAGGTCGTCAAAAGTGCGCGGGTCATGAAACAAGCCGTGGCGCATTTGATCCCGTATATCGAAGAAGAAAAACGCCAGCAAGAAGCCGCAGGCGAAGAGGTGAAAACCAAAGGCAAGATCGTGATTGCCACGGTCAAAGGCGATGTGCACGACATCGGCAAAAACATTGTCACCGTGGTTTTGCAATGCAACAACTTCGATGTGGTCAATATGGGTGTGATGGTCGCCTGTCATGACATTTTGGCCAAAGCCAAAGTGGAAGGCGCAGACATCATTGGTTTATCGGGTTTGATCACGCCCTCGCTGGAAGAAATGCAATACGTTGCCAGCGAAATGCAAAAGGACGACTATTTCCGGGTTCGCAAAATCCCGTTGATGATTGGCGGTGCCACCACCAGCCGCGTGCATACCGCTGTGAAAATCGCGCCGCATTACGACGGCCCGGTGGTGTATGTGCCGGATGCTTCGCGCAGTGTCGGTGTCGCGCAAGGCTTGCTCAGCGATCAAGCCGCGCAGTTCATCACCGAGCTCAATGCCGACTATGACAAAGTGCGTTTGCAACATGCCAACAAAAAGCAAACCCCGTTGTGGCCGTTGGCCAAAGCACGGGCCAATGCATCACCTATTGATTGGTCGGCGTATGTGCCGACCAAACCGCGCTTCATTGGCAGACGTGTGTTCAAAAATTTCGACTTGGCCGAACTCGAACCGTTCATCGATTGGGGTCCGTTTTTTCAGACTTGGGACTTGGCCGGGCCTTTCCCCGCCATTTTGAAAGACGACATCGTGGGCACCGAAGCACAACGTGTGTTCAGCGACGGCAAACGCATGTTGAAGCGATTGATCGAAGGCCGATGGTTGCAAGCGCACGCCGTCGTGGGTTTGTACCCTGCCAACAGCGTGGGTGATGACATCGTGTTGTGGACCGATGAATCGCGCACACAAGCCGCGTTGACTTGGCACGGTCTGCGCCAACAAACCGAGAAGCCGGTGCATCACGGCGTGCAAAACCCCAACCGCTGTTTGTCCGATTTTGTTGCACCGTTCACCGATGCCCATGGCAACCCCACTGGCTTCAAAGACCATGTCGGCGTGTTCGCGGTCACGGCGGGCGTGGGCGTGGACGTCAAAGAAAAATATTTCATGGATGACCATGACGATTACAGCGCCATCATGCTCAAAGCCTTGGCAGACCGGCTGGCCGAGGCGTTTGCCGAATTCATGCACGCGCGGGTGCGTCGCGACCTGTGGGGTTACGCATCGAATGAACCATTGAGCAACGAAGAATTGATCAAAGAGCGCTACCAAGGCATTCGCCCGGCACCGGGTTACCCCGCCTGCCCTGACCACAGCGTGAAAAAACAAATGTTCGCGTTGCTGCAATGCGCTGACATCGGCATGTCTCTCACCGAAAGCTTGGCCATGACACCTGCCGCCAGTGTCTGCGGTTTTTACATCGCGCACCCCGAGAGTCGGTATTTCAATGTGGGCCGCATCGGGGACGACCAGGCGCAAGATTTGGCGCGACGCCAAGGCGTTGCTGAAAAAGAATTGCTCAGGTTGCTGGCGCCGAATTTGTAAGTTGACTCGGTGAATTGATGATCAGGTCTTTGCATGCTGTGCAAAGCGAAGATGACAGAAGGCACGGCTTGACTTTAATAACGATCGTCGTTATTATTTGTGTGTGATTCAAAGTTTTCAATGCAGCGATACGGCGGCTCTGTTCAAGGGCAAGCGCATTGCGCGATTTGCCAATTTTGAAACAGTAGCGCTGCGAAAGTTACAGCAGTTGAATGCCGCGACTGCATTGGAATTCTTGCACCTGCCACCTGGCAATATGTTGGAAGCTTTGAAAGGTAACCGCCGGGGTCAGCACAGCATACGCATTAACAGTCAGTGGCGTGTGTGTTTTGTGTGGCTAGAAGGCGGTCACGCCGACCGTGTTGAGATTGTTGATTACCACTGAAGGAGCAGATATGCCCCGCGAAGTTCCCCTGATTCACCCCGGTACGATCTTGCTGGAAGACTGGCTCAAACCCATGGGTATCAGCCAGTATGCGCTTGCCAAAGCCATTGACGTGCCTCCTCGGCGCATCAATGAAATCGTCAAAGGCTTGCGAGGTATCACCGTGGACACGGCCTTGCGTCTGAGCGTGTTCTTTGGTACCGATGCGCAAAGCTGGGTCAATTTACAAACCCATTACGATACGGAAAACGCCCGCGTTGCCATGGCTGGCGTATTGAGACACATCGTGCCGCGTGAATTGGTTGAAGTTGACGATAGCGCCCAAGCTTAGGTTGCCGAACCACTAAACGCTGACTTCACCAAAGACCAGACATTTTGGACAAGAGCCTGGTGCAGGCGCTGCACCGACGTTGGCATTGCAACATTTGTAGACTTACGAGAAAAAAAACCACCCGGCTTTCACCGAGTGGTTATCAGTGGCGTTAGTTGTGTTCTATGAATAGTTATCTGTGATAAGCCGTTTCGCCGTGGCTGCTGATGTCCAAACCTTCGCGCTCTTCTTCTTCGCTCACGCGCAGGCCGATCACCAGGTCAATCAGTTTGTAGGCAATCAAGGACACCACACCGGACCAGATGATGGTGGTGATCACGGCTTGCAACTGCACCCAAACCTGCGAACCGATGCTGTATTGCGGATTGGCAGCATTGGCCACATAGTCATAGACACCGGTGCCGCCCAGAGAAGGCGCAGCGAACACGCCGGTTAACAACGCGCCGACGATACCGCCGACTCCGTGCACACCGAACACATCCAAGCTGTCATCGGCACCGAGCATGCGTTTGAGGCCATTCACGCCCCACAAACACATCAGACCCGCAACCAAACCGATGATGATCGCGCCGCCGGGGCCGACAAAGCCACATGCAGGGGTGATGGCCACCAAGCCAGCCACGGCACCGGAGGCTGCACCTAACATCGAGGCTTTGCCTTTGCTCAACGCTTCACCGGCAATCCAAGCCAAGGTGGCGGCCGCTGTCGCCACCAGCGTGTTGACGAAGGCAAGCGCCGTCAAACCGTTGGCTTCCAAGTTAGAGCCTGCGTTGAAACCAAACCAGCCCACCCACAACAAGGCAGCACCGACCATGGTCAAAGTCAGGCTGTGCGGTGTCATGGACTCTTTGCCATAACCGATTCGTTTGCCAACCATGTATGCACCGACCAAACCAGCCATCGCAGCGTTGATGTGAACCACCGTACCGCCGGCAAAGTCGAGCGCGCCTTTGGCCCACAACCAGCCTGCGGCAGCAGTGACTTTTTCCAGTGATGCAGCGTCAGTGATGGCGTCAGGACCGTCCCAATACCAAACCATGTGGGCCACAGGCAGGTAGCTGAACGTGAACCACAGTGCGCAGAACAACAGTACCGCAGAGAACTTCATGCGCTCAGCAAACGCACCAACGATCAATGCACAAGTGATGGCAGCGAAGGTGGCTTGGAAGGCCACGAACGTCAGTTCAGGTATGTAAACCCCCTTGCTGAATGTGGCACCCAAAGATTCAACCGTTACACCTTGGAGCATGGCTTTGTCGAAGGTCCCGAAGAACGGATTGCTGGAGGTAAATGCCACGGAGTAGCCATACAACACCCACAGCAAATAAATCAGGGACGAGACAACAAACACTTGCATCAACACGGACAACATGTTTTTTGAGCGGACCAAGCCGCCGTAGAACAAGGCCAGTCCGGGAATCGTCATCAAGATGACGAGCACCGTGGCCACAGTCATCCAGGCGGTATCGCCTTTGTTGGGTACCGGAGCAGCTGCAGCGGTTTGAGCAGGCGCGGTGGCAGGAGTTTCGGCAGCCGCGGTTGCAGAGGCAGGCGAAGCCGCAGCCGCAGGTGTGGCAGGCGCATCGTCGGCCGTGGCAACGCCCGTGGCGAAAACCATTCCCAGGCCGAGGGCCAGCGTGGCTATGAGTTTTTTCATGGTGGTGTCCTTATCGATGAATCAAATGGCCGCTGTGCCGGTCTCGCCGGTGCGGATGCGCACAACCTGTTCCAGGCTGGTCACAAAAATCTTGCCGTCACCGATCTTGCCGGTGCGTGC
>JBJTXF010000265.1:0-12470 GCA_046082145.1 Limnohabitans sp.
TCGCCAGACGGCAAATGGTTGGGAGTTGCCAACGAGGGAAGCAACAACATCAGTTTCATGGACGTGAAATCCAGGAAGCTCAAATTCTCCATTCCGGTTAGTGGCAAAAATCCTGAACACGGCGTTTTCAGTCCAGACGGCAAGTACATGCTGGTGTCGGCCGAAGAAGCTGATCAGGTCGATTTGATAGATATCCGCAAGCGTAGGCAAATCGGTTCCATCAAAGTCGGTGAACGGCCCCGTGGCATTGCGTTCACGCCAGACAGCAAGCGCGCATTTGTAGCGGTTGAAAGTGGCAGCATGTTGGTCGCCATTGATGTTGCCAAACGCGAAGTGGTGGGGAAACAAGCGGTTGGCAAACGCACTGCAGGCGTGATTGTGTCGCCAGATGGTGCGTATGTATTTGCCAGTAACGGTGGTGACGCCAACGTGTCCATGGTAGACGCCAAAAGTTTTGAATTGATAGAAAACATCCCTATTGGCCAACGTCCTTGGAACATGGGCTTTAGCGCAGATGGCAGCAAGTTGTATGTGGCAGCGGGGCGCAGTAGCGCCGTCAGTGTGATCGATGTGGCCAGTCGCAAAATGGTCTCGGAAATACCTGTCGGTAAATTGCCCTGGGGTGTCGTGGCACACTAAGACCGCTTTGATGTGAAAGACCCTATGGCGCAAGACAACCCATCCGACCCCGCAATACAAGCTTCACCAGCGCCTGTGCAATACGACCGCATGATGGTGGTGTTGCATTGGGTATTAGCGATAGGGTTGGTATACCAGCTGGGTCTGGGTTTGTGGATGGACGAATTGCCCAAAGAGCCCGTGGGTTATCGCGCCCAGTGGTTCAATTTGCACAAATCTACTGGTTTGTGTTTGGGTGTGTTGATTTTGTGGCGTCTGGGTTGGCGAGTCACCCATTCTGTGCCGATGGCAGCCAATCCGAGAGGCACTTGGCAACACAAGGCTTCCACAGTCACGCATTGGGGCATGTACACATGCATGCTGGCCTTACCCATCACGGGTTTCGCAGGCTCCAATTTTTCTGCTTACCCAGTGAATTTTTTCGGTGTCGAATTACCCAAGTTGCTTGACCCAGATCCCGCATGGAAGTCTGTGATGTCCGAGTCCCACGAATGGTTGGCTTCGCTTTTCATGATCCTGGTGCTGCTGCATTTTTTGGCGGCGGTTTGGCACGGCTGGGTCAAGCGAGATGGATTGTTGCGGCGCATGGCTTGGGGTCGTGCCAATATCGATTGAAGATACTTTTTCTCCACCAAAATTTTCCTGGCCAATTTAAACATCTGGCCCCTGCACTGGCCCAGCGTGGTCATGAAGTGCATGCGTTGTTGATGGCACAAAGGCCAGGCTTTGAGTGGCAAGGTGTGCGCGTTCATACCTATTTTCCCAAACGCGGCAGTGCACCGAACATCCACCCCTGGTTGGTCGACATGGAAGCCAAAACCATCCGCGCTGAGGCGGTGTTGCGCTGGGCTTTATCAGCCAAGGAACAAGGGTTTGTGCCTCAAGCCGTGATTGCCCATCCTTCATGGGGTGAGAGCTTGTTCATCAAACATGTTTGGCCTGACACCCGCCTGGGTTTGTTCTACGAAATGTTTTACCAAGCACATGGACAAGATGTGCATTTTGACCCTGAGTTTTCACAACCTGAGTTGAGTGTAGACAGTCGCTTGCTACTGAAAAACGCAGTCAGTTTGATCCAAGACAGTTTTGCAGATGCTGTTATTTCCCCCACGCATTGGCAAGCTGCCACCTATGCACCGCACATGCGCGAAAAAATCACGGTGGTACATGACGGTATCGATACACAGCAGATTCGCCCAGACCCTGATGCACATTTAAGCATGGCGGATGGCAGGTCATGGACCGCACGGGATGAGGTGGTGACTTTTGTCAGTCGTAATCTTGAGCCTTACCGTGGCTATCACGTGTTCATGCGCGCCTTACCAAAGTTGCTGCGTATGCGGCCCCATGTGCAGGTCTTGCTGGTGGGTGCGGATGGTGTGAGCTATGGTGCCAAACCCCCTGGTTCTGATTCGTGGAAACAGGTATTTATCAACGAGATCAAGGGTCAGATTTCAGAAGCGGACTGGCAGCGAGTGCATTTTTTGGGCAGGTTAAGTTATTCAAAATTTCTGACCATGTTGCAAATCAGCCGTGTGCATGTGTATTTGACCTATCCGTTTGTCTTGAGCTGGAGTTTGATAGAGGCCATGAGCAGTGGTTGCGCTATTTTGGCAAGTGATACTGCGCCTGTGCGTGAGGCCATCATCGATGGTCAAACCGGTCGTCTGTTGCCATTTTTCGATGTCGATGCTTGGGTGCAAGGCATGCATATGTTGCTCGATCAACCTGAAGAAAGAGCGCGCATGGGTGCTTTGGCAAGACAACATGCTGTTGCGAACTATGACTTGCAAACCGTGTGTTTGCCGCGCCAATTGGCATGGGTGGAATCGTTGTTGCAAACTCAGCCGCCCACCCATTCAACAGTTGAATGACCGTGACAAAATTTAAATGACCTTGAAGCCGTGTGTGTCATCCTTTCGAACTTGTTCAACCAAAGCTTGAGACCCATTTATGTAGGCTTGCACGGCTTGGGCAGACAGGTCCGATCCTTCGTGTGGTCTCCAGTATTTGTCTATTCGAGGGCTGGCCACATACGATTCGCCCTGTTGTGTACTGAAACCGTGGTTCATCCAGTTGGCATTGCCGCCAGGCAACCAAAATACTTCAACACCCGGCCTAACCAATTGTAGTAGTTCAGCCACTGCATAGCGCGAGGCTTGCCCGTCATCACAGGTCAATACATAACGGTTCGCTTTGTGTACCCGCTTGAAGTCTTGAGTCAACTGCGAACGCAGTAACCACCATGCACCTGGAATATGCTTTTTGACATAGTGGTTGCTGTCTCCCACATCGATGACCATGCTCAGGTTGGTGCGGTTTGCTAACCATTCTTTGAGCGTCACCGGATCGACTTCTTTGACGGTATCGATGGTCACGGGTAAATGAGCTGCGGGCCATCCAGTTTCAGTGAACTGTGTTGTCACCGCATCTTTGAGTACATAAGTTTCCCAGCCCATTTGTGCCAGCCATGAAGCAGCTATGCATGCACGCACACCCTCGCTGTCGTACACCACTACGCGGGCACCACGCACGGCCAGGTAATGGTCAGTTTCATGGACCAAACGTCCACCTGGTGCACTGAGAGCCCCAGGCAAATGGCCTTGCGCATATTCGGGTGCTGTGCGTACATCCAACAAAAAAGTGGTTCGGTGATTCTCTGCCTGCATTTGCATTAATTCTTGCTTTTCAATACGTTTCACACCTGCACGAAACAGTAATGCCAACGCCGAAGCAGCTGTTTTTTTTCTGTCCTCTTCAGAGAATTCTCCAAAAGTATTCGAAGCATGGGTTGTCAGCTCAAAACCGGCCAACTGCCATCCTAGGATGCCATTTCGCAGCACACATACAGGGTTGGGAATACCTGCGTTAATGAGCGACTGAGCACCGAGGATGCTTCGGATGCGACCGTCGCAATAGACCACGATGCGGGTAGTGGCACGCGGTGCCAAAGTGCGGGCATGCAATACCAATTCTCCGCCGGGCACATGGACGGCACCAGGAATGCTCATACTCTGAAATTCATCAAAACGCCTGGTATCCCACAAAACCATGTCTGCACTGCTGTCAATCAGCGCTTTGACTTCATTGACAGAAAATGAAGGGGTTTTGCGCTGCGCTTCTACACATTCTGCAAATGCTTTACTGGGCGTATTCACATCGCTGAACAATTCACCACCATTTGCAGCCCATCCCGCAAGACCGTTTTGAAAAATACGGACATCGCTGTAACCGATGCGTTGAAACAGTAGTGCAGCATGAACCGCCAAGCCCTCTCCGTTGTCCAGCAAAACCAAGGGGGTAAGCAGACGCGGAATGCGTTTCCAAGCATCAACTTCTATACGACCTATGGGCAGTTGAATTGCAAATAAGGGATGGCTTTGAGCGTAGACGTGTTCTTCGCGTACATCGATCAAGGCAATTTCTTGTTTGTCTTGCAATGCTTGTTTGACTTCGGGGAATGTCGACAGCTTGAAAAGATATTCAGGCATCGCCATTGGTGAAGCCAAGGTATTCGCTACGTCAGGTGAGGTGAGTACAGTTTGGGTTTGTGGGATTGTTTCAGCGGTTGGCAATGAAGGTGCTGCCGGGGGTTGAGGGGTTGCGGAGGCCATCGGCATGCTGGGCAAGTTGGCATAACCTTGAACAAACACATGCCTTGAACCGTCTTCGCGATAGAAGTGTCTGGCTGTCTCGCCCATATTGCCTTTATACACTTCAATGCAAACACAGTCTTGATCAGGAAATGGATTCCACACCTTGTGCACGTCACCAAGGCGCGGGGATACCGCTTCGATATCACCGGGCAACATGTCTATTTGAAAGCCAGCGGGCACCCATCTGCCATCAGACATTTTGCTGAATGGTTGACACGATTGGCAGCCACGCAAAACACCCGTCAGTCCCCACACGGTATGGTCATGGATGGGCATGCTTTGACCAGGACCAAACACCATGCTCACCAGGCTGAAACGGTTAGCTGGATCTGCGTAAATCAAATAAAGCTGTGGGTGGTAGGGATGCGTCTGGGACAAATCGGGGTGCAGCCAATCGTCGTGCATTAACAATGGCGACATGAATTGTCGTGCTTGCGCCAAAAGGTCGTCTTCTGCGGGTGAGAGTTCTACGAGCCGGGTCATGTCGGCCAGAAACTGGTGCAGTCTTTGACTCTGGGGCAGGGTTGCTTCGTACATCTCAACGTCTTTTCATTGAAGGTGGCGATTGTTTCACAGTCATGCCCAAAAAAAATCATTGCGCAGCAAGTATTGAAAACAGTTGTTGACAAACGCTATGCTTGACACACCATGCAAACACACACTTCAGACAAATTTGTTTTGGCAGGCGTCATGGGTTGGCCGATTTCTCATTCGCGCTCGCCCGTGATCCATGGCCATTGGATCCATCAATTGGGATTGCGCGGCACTTATGTGCCACTCGCGGTCAATCCAGTACTTTTGCCGCAGGCACTCGGTGGTTTGGCTGCGTTGGGCTTTGCAGGATGCAACCTGACGCTGCCTCACAAAGTGGATGCATTGGCATATGTGCACCAGTTAGACGATAAGGCCCGACAGATCGGTGCGGTCAACACGGTCATGGTCAACCCAGACGGCAGCTTGCGAGGTACCAACACTGATGCTTTTGGTTACATACAAAGTTTGCATGAAGCGCAATCGGGTTGGCAGGCCGCGCAAGCCGTAGCCGTGGTCTTGGGTGCAGGTGGTGCAGCCCGTGCCGTGTTGTGGGCTTTGGCAGACGCGGGTGCGAAGGAGATTCGGTTGCTCAATCGAAGCGGTGAGAAAGCCGACGTTTTGGCCAGCGAGTATGGTTCGCCAGTGCATGCGTATGCTTGGGAGCAGCGCCACGACGCATTGTCCGATGCAACATTGCTGGTCAACACCACCACCCAAGGCATGCAGGGACAACCTGTGTTGGATATCGACTTGGCCAAACTGCCTGTGCATGCGGTGGTGTCTGACATTGTTTACACACCGCTCCAAACCGATTTGCTGATACGGGCCCATCACAGGGGCAACCCAACGGTCAACGGCTTGGGCATGCTGCTGCATCAGGCCAGACCAGGTTTTGCTGCTTGGTTTGGTGTCATGCCCGACGTCACACCGGATTTATGGAAAGCGGTGATGTCGACCTTGTAGTTACTTACGTACCGATGGCACTTCGATTTTCAAACCCTGCGCGCGCCACATCAAATACAAACTGATATCGCGCATATCGCCATGTCCCCAGGGCGGAATGTCGGCTTTGACTCCGGTATAACAAAACCGCAGTCGTCTCTCCAGCGATGCCAGGCGTTGCCATTCGATCCGGTAGGCGGGGTAGGCATTGGGCTGTCCTTGGCTCAATTTATCGGTGAACAATTTGATGCCATATCGCTGGTCATGGCATTGTGTACAAGCCAAGTTCATTTGCCCTTGACGCGTCATGAATATTTTTTGGCCAGCTTCAAAATGCGGTTGGGCTTTACCTTCAATGTTCACCTGAATCGGCATGCCATTTGACGCTGATGTAACGAACAATGTCATTGCCAGCAGTTCATCAGATTCCAAGGGCCAGACATTGGCTTTTTGATTTTTCTGGCGACATTGGCGTATGCGGTCTTCCAAGTTGAACAATTGGCCACTGGCTTTGTCGATGGCCGGATAGCGTGTAGCAACGCCTTTCATGCTGGCGCTCAGTTCACCATGGCAAGACTGGCAGCTTTTGTCAGTTTTACCTGCCACTTGCTTCCACAACTTTGCTCCTCTGTCCATCGAAGGAAGCGCAGGATTGGCGAAATCGTCTCCTTGCAAATCCAAAATTTCCGGACCAGTGAATGCCAAACCTGATTGCAATTTATCTAAAGAAATCACACGTTGTTGGGCCTGCAATGGCGCAGAAAATTGAAGCACACTGAGCCATATCAGCCCCACTCGAGCACAGAGGTGTATCCATGCATCAGAATGCAGCAACATGTCAGGACTTGGGCTCCTGAGACTGAATTGCAGGCTCAACCACCAATTTATGGCGCAACTCACCGATATAGCCTTTGTCGTCTACCCAGCGGAAATAGAGTTCCCCGGAGCGGGAGGCGCGCAGGTAAAACTCAAACAAAGGATTGGCAGCCGTGCCCGTGGTGGGCTCTACCCGAAATATTTCTTTGTCATGCAAGATACATTGCAAATGGCGTATCACGTTGCGCTTAACCAATACACCGTCCAGGTCACGCAAAAAACCGCTGTCCATCGGGTGTTGAACCAGCAACCTAAGTTTGAACACATCGCCTTCGACGATGCGATTAGGGACTTGTAATCGTGCGGTTGTCATGCGTTATCCGTTGTCAATGCAAGCCGCTTCAGTGACCACGACCTCTTGTGTTTCGTAGCGAAAAGAGCCGTCAGACATGCGCGCAAGTGCAACCACCATTTGCGTGCCAGATAAGCGCACGCGCATGCTGAGTTCAGCACGGCCGTTCCATGGACCCAGCACGAACATGGCCATCAAGGGCACTGGGTTGCGTTGTGAGATCAAATAGATGTGGGTCACATGTGACGCTTCAGTCATGGGGCTGTCAACCTTCAGGCTCAAGGGCACCAAGTGGCCGTTGTCAGCGAGCATCGGCAAGGATAAGGTGACGCCTTCATGCTTCATCGGTTGACGCACCACATATGGCGCCACCATTTCATTGAAAGTGCGCAAACGTGCGTCGCTCAAATCTTGCACGCGACCCAATACAGACATGTCTTGTGCATCTGCAATACCCGTACCCAGCCCCCATGCACCGACGGTGGTTTGCAAAAAGCGGATCAGGTAATCGCGGCGCGACAAGCTTGTCAACATCAGGGTCCTTTGGTGGCGTTGAGCAAGTAGGTAACGATATCTTCCAACCCTTGCTCGGTAAGTATGGTTTTGCCTACGAGGGGTTTGGCCACATTGTGCAGGCCTTGCGTGCTGAAGTAAGCGGGCATGAAAGTTTGCGGATTGAGCACACGCGGGTCTGCGATCCGATAACGAATTTGTTCCGCACTCAAACGTTGGCTCAACCCTTGGAGGTTTGGCCCCATTTCACCGCCTTCTTTCATACCAGGAATGGCATGGCACAACACGCAACCTGTCTCTTGACGGTTGACCAACAGCTTGCGACCTCGCTCAATATCTGCAGTAACCGCAGATGCAGTGGCAGGCATACCATCGCTGGCCGCCCAAGAGGTGGCAGCGCTGAAAAGGGCGAGGGCTAAGCCTGTGTGCTTCATGCTTTGGCGAGCGACAAACCGTGGTTTTTCAATGGCAACGAACGAATGCGTTTGCCTGTGGCTGCAAACAACGCATTGCCAAGCGCTGGTGCCAATGGGGCTTGTGCGGGTTCGCCGACTCCGCCCCAAAATCCGCCAGTAGGGGCAATGACGGTTTCCACTTTGGGCATTTCATTCATGCGCATCATGCGGTAGTCGTGGAAATTGGATTGCTCTATGCGACCGTCTTTGACCGTCATCTCGCCCCAGAAAATTGCCGTCAAGCCGTGCACCACACTGCCTTGTAATTGCGCCTGGATATTGTCTGGGTTGACAGCGTAGCCTGGATCAATGCCAATCACAACCCGGTGAATTTTGACTTCGCCTCTGGCGTTGACAGACACCTCGCAAACGCATGCGGTCCAACTGCCGTAACCGTCAACACTGGCAATGCCACGGTGAACACCCTTGGGTAGCGCTTTGCCCCAATCAGCCGCCTTGGCAACGGCTTGCAAAATGCTTCGGTCGCGATTGGCTTTTTCGTTGTCTGGCAGAAGTGCCAGACGGAAAGCCAGGGGATCTTGTCCAGTCGCATGGGCCAATTCATCGAGAAAGCATTCGCGCACGAATGGATTTTGAGAATGCCCCACGGTACGCCAAAAACCCACGGGCACATGTGTGGTGCGAACAACAAAATCTACCAAGGTATTCGGAATGGCGTAGGGATGATCGTTGAAACAGGCCACGGCTTGTTGATCCACACCGTTTTGCAACGGCATTCGCAGCAATTGTGAAAACAACGAAGGAGCGCTGACTCGCACATGCAACGCATCAGGTTTTCCGCTGGCATCTAAGTTGGCGCGCATGCGCACCAAACTGGCGGGTCGGTACAAGTCGTGTTGCATGTCTTCTTCGCGGCTCCACATCAATTTGATGGGCTTGCCAGGGATTTGCATAGCGATCGCCACTGCTTGTCGCGTGAAATCTTGCGGGCTTTTGCGACCCAGACCACCACCCATTTGCATGGCATACACACGTACTTTTTCTTGAGGCATATCCGCGGTAGAGGCCGCCGCAGTCAATGTCGATTCAGGGTTTTGGGTAGACGCCCACACGTCAAGTTGGTTTTGCGTCCACATAGCGGTACAGACCATGGGCTCCATGGTGGCGTGGGCCAAATACGGTGTGTAGTAATCGGCCTCAATTGTTTGACCAGCTGCCAAAGCAGCCAAAGTGTCTCCGTCGTTACGAGCAATTGCAGGTTCTGTGTGGTTCAAACCATCCCGATAAACCTGCATGATTTGGGCGCTGTTGACCGCGCCGTTCTTTCCGTTGTCCCATTCGATAGACACGTCGCGCAAGGCTTCTTTGGCGCGCCACCAGTTGTCCGCCACAACCGCGACAAAATCAACCAAGTTAATGACTTTCACGATGCCGCGTCGGTTGTCCACTTTGCTGCTGTCTACCGCCGTGGCTTTGCCACCAAAGACCGGGGATTGGCTAATAGCTGCATGCAACATCTCAGGCAATTGCACATCGACACCATATCGAATTTTGCCAGTCACAATGTCAGCGATATCCACACGAGGCAGTGTTTTGCCGGCCAAGGTCCATGCTGCGGGGTCTTTCAAAGGAATATCTTTGGGCGGGGTCAGTTTCGCTGCATCCGCAGCCAGTTGCCCGTAGCTGAGTTTTTTGCCGCTCGGGGTGTGAGTCACTATTCCCAAATGGGCTTTGCAATCAGATGAAGTCACCCCCCATCGTTGGGCGGCCGCTTCAACCAACAAAATGCGTGCAGCCGCACCAGCTTTACGCAAATACTCTTGCGACATTCGAATGGTTCGACTACCCACACTGGCCATATCTCCGTACACACGTTTACGACGCAAATTGTCGTGCGCAAGTACATCCATGATGCGCACTTTTTTCCAATCGACTTCCAGTTCTTCGGCAATCAGCATAGGTGCAGAGGTTCTGCTGCCTTGTCCCATTTCAGTGCGCGCATAGCGGATCACCACCGATTCATCGGGATGGATGTCGATCCAGGCATTGACCTCGGTGCTGTCGGCCGCAGCGGCAGACTCTGGCCAGACAAAACCCAAGCTCAATGTCGCAGCAGTGCTGCCACTGACTTGCAAAAAAAATCGACGGTTGACATTCATGGATTTCATGCTTTACCTCCCGCTTGACGAGCAGCAGCGTGTATGGCGGTGCGCATGCGCGCATAGGTGCCACAACGGCAAATATGGGTCATGGCCGCGTCGATGTCTTGATCAGTGGGTTTAGGCTTTTTCTTGAGCAAGGCCACTGCGGCCAGCATTTGTCCGCCTTGGCAATAGCCGCATTGCGGGACCTGATGGTCAATCCAGGCTTGTTGTACGGCATGCAATTTGCCATTATCTGACAGGCCTTCGATGCTCACCACTTGTTGACCGTCTGCCGATGACACGGGGTAGCTGCAAGAGCGCACGGGTTCGCCATTAAGAAGTACGGTGCAGGCCCCACATTGAGCGATGCCGCATCCGTATTTCGGCCCTTTGATGTCGAGTTCATCACGCAATGCCCATAACAAGGGCATTTCCGGTTCAACATCGAGTTCGTGAATTTTGTCGTTGACAAGCAGTTTCATAGAGCAGGTCCTTATGAAAGATAACGTTTGAGTGCGCTTGCGCAAACCGCTATACCAGTGTGTGCTTCACGCAAGATGCGTCCCATGGTGATGAAGCCGTGAATTTGTCGTTCGAAACAAATGTATTCAGCGCTGCTGCCAGCCGCGGACAATGCGTTAGCATACATGCGTCCTTCGTCGCGCAACGGGTCAAACCCGGCGGTCAAAATCAGGGCTGGCGGTAGATCTGCATGAGATGCAGCCTTCAGCGGTGAAGCACGCCAATCATGCGCCAAGTTGCGCTCTGGCAGGTAATGGTCCATGAACCAATGCATGATGTCAGCAGTCAACGCATAACCTTTTCCGTTGTCGTGGTAGCTTTGCGTGTCTGGGTACATCAATGTAGCCGGATAAATCAACAACTGAAATGCGGGTTGATTGGGTTTATCCCGCGCCCCCAAACACACCGCGGCTGCCAAATTGCCACCGGCGCTGTCGCCACCCACCGCGATACGGTTGGCTGCCACTTGCAGTGTTTTCGCGTTGTCAGACACCCATTGAAAGGCAGCTTGTGCATCATCGTATGCCGCTGGAAATACATGCTCCGGGGCCAGTCGGTAGTTCACCGAAAACACCGCACAACCACTGGTTTGACAAAGCTCTCGGCACAGCACGTCATGCGTGTCGATATCGCCAATCACCCAACCACCGCCATGGTAGTAAACCAGTGCAGGCAATATTTGTGTGGCTGGGATGTGAGCGGGGCGAAATTCTCTGATCGTGATTTGTGTGCCATTCATTGGCACTAGGTGGTCATGAGAGCGTGACACTTCAGTAGGATCTGGTTGGGTGAACCCTTTTCGTCCCAAATACGCATGGCGCGCCTCTTCAGGCGTTTGCGTGTTAAAGGCTGGCACCCCTCGCTCAGCCATGAGTTGCAATAGAAATTGTGCTTGGGGGTCGAGCATGCGGATCACTGTCTGATAAGAAATTGTTGCATCGCGGGCTTAAGTGGTTTGTCCTATCAGGGAATAGGCGTTTTCATGGTTAATCAGCCATTCGCGAGATAAATCGTCAGGGTGTTGAGATGGATGGAAATCAGGCTTGAAATAGTCACGCCATAAACCATAACATTCACGAAACAAGCCGCCTTGGGCGAACAAATGCCGCCAAGCACTGCGCCAAGTAGACCAATTGAAAAGTGCCCGGTCGTGCCACAAATTGTTCATGGTCTGGCGTAGCAAGTCGGTGAGAAAAAACCATGTCACGCGGCGCATCCAGCGCAAACGCCAAACCTCATTGCCACCCATGGTTTTATAGATATCAAACGCCGTGCAACGGTGTTCGCTTTCTTCACTGGCATGCCACAGCCAAAGTGTTTTCAATCGTTCATCGGCATTTGCCAAAAACCACGGATTTGCCAGCAACCAATGGGCAAACACAGCAGTGAAATGTTCTGTGGCAGCAGTGGCAGCTACTGAATGACGGATGTCAAAAGTTTGCATGATGGCAATCCGTTTGGTTGCGCGTTTTTCCCAGTGATTGACCATGCCTTGGGCCAGCAAATGCTGGTTGTACAGGCTATGCAAGCGCCGGTGCGTGGCTTCTTGTCCAACAAAGCCTTTGACTTCTTCTTTAAATCTGTCTTGCAGCTCAGCAGGCAGTTGCTTTAAGCCTTGGCGGACAGCGTCCAGGAAAAATTGTTCTCCAACCGGAAAACTCATGGACAAAGCATTCATGAGCGCAGAGGAAAAAACGTCACCACCATTCCAGCGCAGCCCAAACGGAGATTTCAAATCTATCAACAATTGGCGAATCAAAAGTTGGCTCATAGGGTTTTTATCCAGGGGGTAATTGACAAGGGCCAGTGACAAAAAACTTTAACTTCTTGCCATACCTTTGTACATCTTTGATGGCTTTGATATTGACGGGTTCACGGTTAATTTTGATTTCAGATTCTTCTTTGGTTTGTAGGTTTTTTCGCTTCACCCACATGC
>JBJTXF010000266.1:0-3572 GCA_046082145.1 Limnohabitans sp.
CCATGGTATTCGAGGAATGCAACAGGGAACAGGTATTTTCAACCAAGCACTTGCTTTGTTAATTTAGGCTGTTCATAATCTGTCTGTCAATTCAGGGCTTACCCTTTAAATTTGTTTATTTCAGGAGATTTTCATGACCCATGCCATGGTGTTTGATGCAGTGCGCACCCCACGTGGAAAAGGCAAACGCGATGGCAGTTTGCATTCGGTCAAGCCGGTGGATTTATTGGGTGGCTTGCTCAATCAATTGCAAGCTCGGCATGACTTTGACACCGCTGAGGTTGATGATGTGGTGATGGGCTGTGTCAGCCCGGTCGGCGAGCAAGGGTCGGTCATTCCGAAGACCGCGTTGTTGAAGGCGGGTTGGGATGTGCGCGTGTCCGGGGTTCAGATCAACCGGTTTTGTGCTTCGGGTTTGGAGGCGGTCAACCTTGCCGCCCAAAAGGTTGCCAGCGGTTGGGAAGATTTGGTGATTGCCGGTGGCGTGGAAAGCATGTCACGTGTGCCGATGGGTTCTGATGGCGGTGCATGGTCTCAGGACCCTGCCACCAATGCCGCCACCGGTTTCACGCCGCAAGGCATTGGCGCCGATTTGATCGCCACCATGTCGGGTTGGGGCCGCGAAGATGTGGACCGTTTTGCATTGACATCACAACAACGTGCGGCAGCGGCGCAAGCCCAAGGGCGTTTTGACCGTTCGGTGATACCTGTTCTGGATGAAATCGGCATGCCTGTGTTGGAGCGCGATGAATTCATCAAACCCCGTACCAGCTTGGAAGGTCTGGTAGCCTTGAAAGCCAGTTTTGCCGACATGGGCAAGATGGGCTTTGACGCGGTGGCGTTGGCGCGTTATCCGCATGTGGAACGCATCGACCATGTGCACACCGCCGGCAATTCATCGGGCATTGTCGACGGTGCCGCAGCGGTCATCATCGGGTCGGAAGCCAAAGGCAAGGCCTTGGGACTGTCACCTCGTGGCCGTATCGTGGCCACCGCCTTGTCAGGCGCGGATCCCACCATCATGTTGACCGGGCCGATGCCTGCAGCCCGCAAAGCCTTGGCCAAAGCGGGACTCAGCGTAGACGACATCGATTTGTTTGAAGTCAACGAAGCATTTGCTGCGGTACCCATGCGCTTCATGCATGAATTGCATGTGCCGCATGAAAAAGTGAATGTCAACGGCGGTTCGATTGCATTGGGGCATCCCTTGGGCGCGACCGGTGCAATGCTGGTCGGCACATTGCTTGACGAGTTGGAGCGCCGAAAACTCAAACGCGGTCTGATCACATTGTGTGTGGGTGGTGGTATGGGCATTGCTACCATCATCGAGCGGGTGTGACCATGGGTTTTTCTACTTTGCGTTATGCATTGGGCAACGACGGAATGGCCCATGTGGTGTTTGATGAACCTGATTCAGCGGTGAACACCATGAAGCCTGCGTGGCAAAACGATATGGTGGCCTTGGCCGATCGGCTTCATGCAGATGTTGCGCTTATCCACGGCGTGATTTTTTCGTCTGCCAAATCCACGTTTTTTGCAGGCGCAGACCTCATGGGTGTGCAATCCCTGCGCGAGCAAGATGCGCCGCAAGCGTTTGCATCGTTGGAAACCCTCAAGAGCGCTTTTCGTCGTATTGAAACCTTGGGCAAACCCGTGGTGGCTTTGCTCGAAGGCGCAGCGCTTGGGGGTGGTTGGGAGTTGGCGCTGGTAGCCCATTCGCGTTTTGCATTGAACGAACCCAGCATCAAATTTGGATTACCTGATGTCACCTTGGTTTTGATACCCGGCGCCACCGGTATCACCAAAATGACCCGGTTGCTGGGCTTGATGGGCGCGCAACCTTTTTTGATGGAAGGCCAATTATTTTCACCGCACAAAGCACTTGAATTGGGTTTGGTGCAGGGTCTGGCTTCCACAGCAAAAGAACTATACGCCATGGCTTTGAATTTCATTCAGAACCATCCGCAAGCTGTGCAACCCTGGGATGTCAAGGGTTACAAAATGCCTGGTGGCAGTGCCAACAGCCCGGCGATGGCAGCGGGTTTGGCGGTGGCTCCCGCCATGCTGTTCAACAAGGCACACGGTTTGTATCCGGCGGCACAAGCCATCCTGGAAGCCATGGTCGAAGGCGCGCAAGTGGACTACGACACCGCCACTCGCATCGAATCGCGCAAACTTGCTCGCGTGATGGTGGGGCAAACCACCAAAAACATGGTCAACACGTTCTTTTTCAACATGAACGCTATCAAAGCGGGCAAGTCAAGACCCTCTGGTTTTGAGCCATGGAAACCTGTTCGAGTAGGCATATTGGGCGCCGGCATGATGGGCGCAGGCATTGCCCATGCCAATGCCACCCGCGGCATTGCTTGTGTACTGAAAGATGTGACTTTGGAAAAAGCACAGCACGGGCGCAATTACACCCAGCAACTCACCGACAAGTTGGTGCAGAACCAACGCATGCAAGCCAGTGCGCAATTGAAAACCATGGCGTTGATTCAGGCCACCGACAAGATCGAAGATTTGAGAGGCTGCGACCTGATGATTGAGGCTGTGTTTGAAAACCGTGGACTCAAAGCGCAAGTCACACAAGAGGCTGAACCCCTGTTGGCGTCTGATGGCGTGTTTGCCACCAACACCTCTACATTGCCGATCAGTGGACTGGCGAAATCGAGTGTGCGGCCAGAAAAATTCATTGGGCTGCATTTTTTCTCGCCCGTTGACAAAATGAAATTGGTGGAAATCATCAAAGGTCAATTGACCGACGACGAAACACTGGCCCGTGCTTACGACTATGTGAATGCAATTGGAAAAGTACCCATCGTCGTGAACGACTCGCGCGGTTTTTTCACCAGCCGTGTGTTTGGCACGTTTGTGATGGAAGGCGCCGCGATGTTGTCCGAGGGCATACCTGCGCCCTTGATCGAGCATGCCGCTGTGATGGCTGGCATGCCCGTCGGCCCCTTAGAAGTGTTGGATGCCACAGCTTTGTCGTTGTCGGTGCATGTGCTGGACCAGACACGAAGTGATTTCGCCGCAGAGGGTCGCAGTTATCGCGCTTCCACAGGCGAATTACTGGTTGAGCGCATGGTCAAGGAGTTTGCGCGCCACGGAAGGGCGGCGGGCGCCGGTTATTACGATTACCCAACAAATGGACCGAAGCGTTTGTGGCCGGGTTTGAAAAAGCATTTTGAAAAACCGTTTGAAGGCGATCCGCTGGCGGCACAAGAGGCGATCAAGCAGCGTTTGTTGTACCGCCAAGCCATTGAAACTGCGCGCTGTTTGCAAGAGGGCGTGCTGATGTCCAGCCATGATGCCAACATCGGTTCTATTTTCGGCATCGGTTTTCCCGCATGGACAGGCGGCGCATTGCAGTTTGTTTACGCAGAAGGTTTGGAGAAATTTGTGGCCAACAGCAAGGTGTTGGCGAAACAGCATGGCGAGGGTTTTGAGCTGTCGGATGCGGTGGTGAAGACGTTGCGCAGTTATCAGTCTGTGCATTGATTTTTTTAGTTCAATCTTGGTGGACCGTCCGCGCCGGTATGCTTTTTTGCTGCGCTTTCGCTTGCAAAAAA
>JBJTXF010000267.1:0-3006 GCA_046082145.1 Limnohabitans sp.
CCACTGAAAATCTACGCCTTGCTCGCTCAGCCAATTTTGCGCCTGAGAAAAATGGCGGCAACCCATGAAAGGAGTCGGTCCGCGCAGAGCAGACAAGGGGGAGGGATGGTTGGCCTGCAAAATCAATTTGCCAACGCTTGCGTGGGGCAACCGTTTTTGCAGGCTTAACGATTGTCCAGGTGGCAAACGCACATGTTGCCCATTCATTGCGTTCTCAATCAATTGTCGCTTGGTCTGCGCATGGGCACCCCACAGCAAAAACACCACGGGCTGCTCTTGCTGCGCCACTGCTTGAATGATGGTGTCGGTCAGAACCTCCCAGCCTTTCCTGGCATGTGATGCAGGCAAACCCTCTTCAACCGTCAAACAAGTGTTGATTAACAGGACACCACGTTCAGCCCAAGAAACCAGCGATCCACTCATGGGCGGTTGTACGCCGGTATCCGCTTGCAATTCTTTGAAAATATTGCGCAGGGACGGCGGTTGCGACACGCCCTTCGGTACAGAGAAAGACAAGCCCTCGGCCTGTCCGCGGCCATGGTAAGGGTCTTGCCCCAACACCACCACACGCACTTGGTTTAAAGGTGTGAGTTCTAGCGCTCGCAAGGGTTGAGGGGGGAAAATGCTTGCACCTTGGCGAATGCGGTATTCTAAAAATGCCGCCAGTTGCTGCCCGGGTTGGCTTTGCCAAAACGCAGATACCAGGGCTTGCCAAGATGAATGCACCACCCATTCGTCGGGTCTGGCGTGCTGCAAAGCGACAGGGTCAATCTGCAAACAATTGCGCCAACGCTTCGCCGGGTTCATCAGCTCGCATGAACGCCTCTCCCACCAAAAAAGCCTGCACGCCAGCCGCTCGCAACCGTTGCACATCGGCCTGCGTGGCGATACCGCTTTCCGTGACCAGCAGTCGCTCCGCTGGAAGGTCTTTAAGCAGAGAAAACGTGGTATCCAAGGACACTTCAAAAGTCCGCAAATTGCGGTTGTTGACACCGAGCAACGGGGTTTTCAATCGCAACGCTCGCTGCATTTCCGCGCGGTCATGTACCTCCACCAGCACCGACATGTTCAGGCTGTGCGCAACAGCTTCAAATTCAGCCATTTGCGCATCATCCAAACAAGCAGCGATCAAAAGCACCCCATCTGCACCCATGGCTCGCGACTCGTAAATTTGGTAAATATCAACCATGAAGTCTTTGCGCAACACCGGTAAATCACATGAAGCGCGGGCTTGTTTCAGGTAATCTTTCGCGCCTTGGAAATATGTCTCATCGGTCAGCACAGACAAACACGCGGCGCTGATCTTGCCGTCGCCAAACGCATAACTTTGCGCAATGTCCGCAGGGATGAACGCTTCACGCAACAAGCCTTTTGAAGGGCTGGCTTTTTTGATTTCTGCAATCACCGCTGCCTGACCGTTGGTGATTTTGCGGCGCAGCGCCGCCTCAAATCCGCGCGTCATGACACGACTCTCCGCATCTGCACGCATCGCCTCCAGCGAAACTTTGCGCTTTCTCGCAGCCACTTCTTCGTGTTTGGTCTGGACAATTTTTTGAAGTATGTCGCTCACTGTTATTCCTTTGCTCACGCCAACACAGAGCGTTGGGTGTAATCGACAAACTGGGCCAATTTGGCTTTGGCTGAACCACTGGCCAGGGCTTGCTGGGCCATGGCCAATCCAGCGGCCATGGTGGGTGCCAGATTGGCGGCATACAAAGCCACGCCTGCATTCAGCGCCACAATGTCTCGCGCCGGGCCGGGTTGGTTATCCAACACGGCTTCAAGCATGGCTTTGGAGTCATGTGGCGTCTCCACCCGCAAAGCGCGGTGACTGGCCATGGTCAAACCAAAATCTTCGGGATGTATGTCGTATTCGGTGATCTCGCCATGTTTTAGCTCGCCGACCAAAGTGGCCGCTCCCAAACTGACCTCGTCCATGCCATCGCGACCATAAACCACCACTGCATGTTCTGCACCCAAGCGTTGCAATGCGCGCACCTGAATACCGACCAAATCCGGGTGAAACACGCCCATCAAAATATTCGGCGCTAAAGCTGGGTTGGTCAATGGGCCCAAAATATTGAACAGGGTTCGAACGCCGAGTTCTTTGCGCACGGGCACCACGTTTTTCATCGCGGGGTGGTGATTGGGCGCAAACATGAAGCCTATGCCGGTGTGGGCGATGCACTGGGCAATATCGGCAGGCTGAAGATTGATGTTGACGCCCAGGTTTTCCAGGACATCGGCGCTGCCGCTTTTGCTGCTGACACTGCGACCACCGTGTTTGCTTACCCGGGCACCGGCGGCGGCGGCGACAAACATGGCGCAAGTGGAGATATTGAAGGTGTGAGAGCCATCGCCGCCCGTCCCGACGATATCGACCAAATGCCTGCGGTCCGCCACCTCAACCTTGGTGGAAAACTCGCGCATGACTTGGGCCGCTGCTGTGATTTCACCGATGGTTTCTTTTTTGACCCTCAGGCCGGTCAATATGGCGGCAGTCATGAGCGGACTGATTTCTCCACCCATGATCATACGCATGAGATGCAGCATCTCGTCGTAAAAAATTTCACGGTGTTCGATGGTACGTTGTAAGGCTTCGCTGGCTGTGATGGTCATAGGGACTTCACTTTCTTGATCAAGATCACTTAAAAGACATGCTCAGTTCGCGTTGTCATTCTTTAACAGGCGATTTGCAAAAAATTTTTTAACAACCGGTGTCCGTGCTCGGTCAACACAGACTCCGGGTGAAATTGCACCCCTTCAATCGGTAAGGTACGGTGGCGCACACCCATGATTTCGCCGTCATCGGTCCACGCGGTGACTTCCAACACGTCGGGCAAACTGCTGCGCTCTATCGCCAGCGAGTGGTATCGGTTGACCGTGAATGACGGCGGCAAGCCAGCGAACACGCCTTGTTGCAAGGTATGTATGTCACTGGTTTTGCCATGCATCAACTGCTGAGCACGAACGATGTGCCCACCAAATGCTGCGCCTATGCTTTGG
>JBJTXF010000268.1:0-5115 GCA_046082145.1 Limnohabitans sp.
CAGCTAATCATTATAGAACAAGGGGGTTTTGTACGGCCACCGTCCCTGGCGGACGCTCACCAGATGTTTCATTAAGCCTTGCATGTCGCAAAACCGGCACACCGAGTTGGAATGGGTTCAGGCTATGATTGACGTAACGTCAACTAAAATTAAGAAATATTCGCCTTTTATCTTTTATTTACTCGACTTTTGGCGCAAACCGCCTACAAACCATGACCGACTTGTCCGCTGAACAACAAGCACTCGCTGCCTACAAACCCTCCCACAAAGTGCGCTTTGTCACGGCAGCCAGTTTGTTCGACGGGCATGACGCGGCCATCAACATCATGCGTCGCATTTTGCAAAGCATGGGCACCGAGGTGATTCACTTGGGCCACAACCGTTCGGTGGACGAGGTGGTCACTGCCGCCCTGCAAGAAGACGTGCAAGGCATTGCCATCAGCTCTTACCAAGGCGGCCATGTCGAATATTTCAAGTACATGGTTGACTTGTTGCGCGAACGTGGCGGCGCACACATTCAAGTGTTTGGCGGTGGCGGCGGCGTCATCGTCCCCGATGAGATTGCCGAATTGCAAGCCTATGGCGTGACCCGCATTTACAGTCCGCAAGACGGGCAACGCATGGGACTGCAAGGCATGATCGGCGAAATGATCATGCGCTGTGACCATGACCTGACCCGTCATGCCCCCGGCACCCTCGACGCGATCCAAGGCCACACGCCAACACATTGGCGGTCTCTGGCACAAATGATCACCGCGCTGGAAAACCCGCCACCCGGCATCGAGGCATTGCGGACATCGCTGCACCAACATGCCGCAGGGCTCAAGATCCCCGTCATCGGCATCACCGGCACAGGCGGCGCAGGCAAGTCATCCCTCACCGATGAGTTGATCCGCCGTTTGCGGTTGGACCAAGACGACAGCCTGCGCATCGCGGTCATTTCCATCGACCCCTCGCGCCGCAAAAGCGGGGGCGCATTGCTTGGCGACCGTATCCGCATGAACGCCATTTCACCTTGGAAGAAATTGGGGTCAGACCCCGATAAATCGGTTGCCCACCCACGCGTGTTCATGCGCTCATTGGCGACGCGCGAATTTGGCAGCGAAATCAACGCCGCTTTGCCCGACGTGATCGCTGCGGTGAAATGCGCCGGGTTCGATGTGGTGGTGGTGGAAACCTCCGGCATCGGTCAAGGCGATGCCGCCATCGTGCCGCACGTGGACATTCCGCTGTACGTGATGACCCCCGAATTCGGCGCGGCCAGTCAATTGGAAAAAATCGACATGCTCGATTTCGCCGAGTTTGTGGCCATCAACAAATTCGACCGCAAGGGCGCCGCTGACGCCTTGCGCGACGTGGCCAAGCAAGTGCAACGCAACCGCGAAGCATGGGGCACGCCCACCGAGCAGATGCCGGTGTTTGGCACCATGGCCGCGCATTTCAATGACGATGGCGTGACGGCGCTTTACCAAGTCATGAAGCCACGACTCCAAGCCCTGGGTTTGGCCTTGCCCCATGCGCGTTTGCCACTGGCCAATGTGCGCCACAGCTCACACCAAACGCCCATCGTCCCCTCTTCGCGCAGCCGGTACCTGGCGGAAATCAGCGACACCGTGCGAGGCTACAAGCGCCGCGCCCGCATGCAAGCCCAACTCGCTCGCGAAGTGCAGCAATTGAAAGCCGCAGCCACCATGTTGGCTGACAGCAAGCCCCACAAGCCCCGCGCTGCGCAGGCCTCGCTGGCCTTGGCCACTGAGCGCGAAGCACGTCTGGACGCCGATGCACGCGCATTGCTCACCGATTGGCCCACTTTGAAAGCCGATTACAGCGGTGACGAATTGGTGGTCAAAGTGCGCGACATGGAGATTCGCAGTCGTTTGGTCACGCGCTCATTGAGCGGCACGCCCGTGCGCAAAGTGGCGTTGCCTACCTTCCATGACGAAGGCGATATCTTGCAATGGTTGATGCTGGACAACGTTCCCGGGCGCTATCCTTACACCGCAGGCACGTTTGCATTCAAACGCGACAACGAAGACCCCACACGCATGTTTGCCGGCGAAGGCGATGCCTTTCGCACCAACCGCCGCTTCAAACTGCTGAGCGAAGGCATGTCTGCCAAACGCTTGTCGACCGCGTTCGATTCGGTCACGCTCTACGGCAACGACCCGGATCTGAGACCAGACATCTATGGCAAGGTTGGCAATTCGGGGGTGAGCATTGCCACGCTAGACGACATGAAAGCGTTGTACGACGGCTTTGACCTGTGCTCACCCAGCACCAGCGTGTCCATGACCATCAACGGCCCGGCACCCACGATTTTGGCCATGTTCATGAACACCGCCATCGACCAGAACCTTGACAAGTTCCGCCATGAAAAAGGTCGCGATCCGACCGACAACGAAGCCGCAGACATCCGTGCATGGGTGCTGCAAAACGTACGCGGCACGGTGCAAGCCGATATTTTGAAAGAGGACCAAGGGCAAAACACTTGCTTGTTCTCCACCGAGTTCTCGCTCAAAGTCATGGGTGACATTGCGCAGTATTTTGTGGAACACCAAGTGCGCAATTTCTACAGCGTGTCCATCAGCGGCTATCACATTGCCGAAGCCGGTGCCAACCCGATTTCACAATTGGCGTTCACCCTCTCCAATGGCTTTACTTTTGTCGAAGCGTATTTGGCGCGTGGCATGCACATCGATGACTTTGCGCCCAATCTCTCGTTCTTTTTCAGCAACGGCTTGGACCCCGAGTACACCGTGATGGGGCGTGTGGCCCGACGGATTTGGGCGGTTGCGATGAAAGAAAAATACGGCGCCAACGAACGCAGCCAAAAACTCAAATACCACATACAAACCAGTGGCCGCAGTCTGCATGCCCAAGAGATTCAGTTCAACGACATTCGCACCACGTTGCAAGCCTTGATCGCCATCTACGACAACTGCAACAGTTTGCACACCAATGCTTTTGACGAGGCCATCACCACACCCACTGAAGACAGCGTTCGACGGGCCATGGCGATACAACTCATCATCAACCGCGAATGGGGATTGGCGAAAAACGAAAACCCGTCGCAAGGCGCGTTCATCATCGAAGAGTTGACCGAGTTGGTCGAAGAAGCGGTGCTGTCAGAGTTTGTGGCAATCGCCGAGCGCGGCGGTGTGCTGGGTGCCATGGAAACCGGCTACCAGCGCGGCAAGATACAAGATGAATCGATGCATTACGAAATGCTCAAACACACCGGCGAGTTGCCCATCATCGGTGTGAACACCTTCAAACCACCGCAGGCCCTTGAAACGCCGCAAAAAATCGAATTGGCTCGCTCGACCGACGCTGAAAAACAAAGCCAGCTTCAACGGCTGAATGATTTTCACCAGCGGCACGCAAGCGCATCTGCCGAAATGCTCGAGCGACTTCAGCAAGCTGTCATGGCCAACACCAATGTGTTTGAAGTGCTCATGGATGCGGTTCGCGTATGTTCGTTGGGACAAATCACCAACACCTTGTTCGAAGTCGGCGGGCAATACCGCCGCAACATGTGACACCGAGCGTTACTGTGTATTACCGTAGCGTTTGCCGCGTGATAAGTCGACACCCAGTTGTTTGAGTTTGCGGTAGAGGTGGGTGCGCTCCAGCCCGGTTTTTTCGGCCACGCGTGTCATGGAGCCACCTTCTTGGGCCAGGTGAAATTCAAAATAGGCTTTTTCAAAACTGTCCCTGGCTTCGCGCAAAGGGTTGTTGAGATCAAAACTTTGCACCGGTTGCAACACCGCAGGCAAAACGGGTGCAGCAGATGGCGCCATAGACGCCACTGCCGGCATGCCACCTACGTTGCTGTAAGTGAGTCCTGATGCTGATGGCATTGCAGCGCTGCGTCCTGCGCTGACCGCTTTACGGTTCAAACCCTGCTCTACCGCTTTGAGCAGCTTTTGCATGGTGATGGGTTTCTCCAAAAAAGCCATGGCACCAATACGGGTGGCTTCAACCGCAGTGTCAATCGTGGCATGGCCACTCATCATGATCACAGGCATCGTGAGTTGACCAGAAGAGGCCCATTCCTTAAGCAAGGTGACACCATCGGTATCGGGCATCCAAATGTCCAGCAATACCAAATCGGGTTGCATGGTGGCACGCGCTGAGCGCGCCTGTGCGGCATTCATGGCCAATTCGACCTGATGCCCTTCGTCATTGAGAATTTCAAACAAGAGATCACGAATGCCGAGTTCGTCGTCTACCACCAATATAGTTGCCATGCGGTTTTGTCAGTTCAGTTGTCGAGGGTATTTGCCAGGCGAAATGATAACGACACTTGCGCGCCGCAAATCTGTTCGCCTTGCATACGGTTTTTCAATTCAATGCGGGCATTGTGTTCGTCTGCGATTTTTTTCACCACCGCCAAACCTAAACCCGTTCCGCTGACTTTGGTGGTGACATAGGGCTCAAAAGCACGTTGTAACACTGCTTCAGTGAAGCCAGTGCCGTTGTCTTGCACGGATAACCTTACCCTGTGTGACTGCGGGCGCCAATCAGTCATCACCATCACTTGGGCAAGCGGATTCATCAGGCAAGCATCTTGTGCGTTTTGAATCAGGTTGTGCACCACTTGACGCAATTGCGCAGCATCGCCATTGATCGCAGGCACACCTTTTTTCAATTGCCATGTCACCGGCACACGGGCGTTTTCGTTCTCATACAAAGGCATCATTTCGGCAAGCAATTGGTTCAAGTCAAGTGGCAACGGATGCGCGGCAGGCAATCGTCCAAAATCACGAAATTCATTGACCAAACGCTGCATAGCATCGACTTGTTCGACAATGGTTTTCACCGACTTGGTCAACAACGCCTGTTCTGTCACCGGCAGTTTGCCTTCTAATTTCATAGCCAACCGTTCTGCCGACAGTTGTATCGGAGTTAATGGGTTTTTGATCTCATGCGCCAAGCGTCTTGCCACCTCGGTCCAAGCTTGCGATCGTTGCGCAGACACTATTTCAGAGATGTCATCGAACACCAGCAAGCAATCTCCTTGCGGCAGCAAAGCACCACGCGCCACCAATGTGATTTGAGGGGCGGTTTGCGTAGGAAAATCTTTGGCAGTGGCATAGGTGGCCGTGTCAAGTT
>JBJTXF010000269.1:0-4678 GCA_046082145.1 Limnohabitans sp.
CCACCATGACCAAGGCAACAAAATGACGCTGGCGCCGACAATGCGGGCCCAAGTGATGTCCAACGGCAACAGCGACTGCTGGGCAGAGGCGCGTGCGATGACGATAAACGCAGTCCAAATGGTGACGGTGACCACGGCCGCCCACAAACCGCTGCGAGGGAATTGGCCACTGAGCAGCTGATTCATGAAAGATTGCATGCTTGCATTATCTGTGCAGGGTGGCGTTGCATTTGATAATCAGCGCATGACACAGTGTTTGCTCCAAACCCTTGGCTGTCTGGTTGCTGTTGGCATGATGGCATGGACGGCGCATGCGCAACCAGCCTACACACTGCCACACAGTGTGAAAGATGCCATGAAGGCGGCCCGATTGCCACCCGAATCCTTGAGTGTGGTGGTCTTGCCTGTGCACGCGCCTGCCGCCCGACTCGCGCACCTGCCGGACGAGTCACGCAACCCTGCGTCATTGATCAAACTGGTCACCACCACGGCAGCCTTGGATTTACTCGGTCCTGCGTTCACGTGGCGCACGCCGGTATTTTTAGAGGGCCAATTGCGCGAAGGTGTGTGGCATGGCAACGTGCACATACAAGGCAGTGGCGACCCGGGCTTAGGGGTGGAGCAATTGTGGTTGTTGATGCGCCGGATTCAGGCGTTGGGTATACGTCAGATCCAAGGCGACATCGTGCTCGACCGCAGCGCTTTCAGTGTGCCTGCCCAAGACCCTGGCAGTTTCGATGGGGAGCCTTTGCGGCCTTACAACGCCACGCCAGATGCGTTGCTGATCAATTTCAAATCGTTGATGTTTCATTTTGTACCGGACCCTTTCCACCAAGTAGCGCGTGTCCACATTGAGCCGCCGTTGGCAGGTGTGACATGGCCTGCTACGGTGCCATTGAGCATGGCGGAATGCACCGATTACCGCACCGGTTTGAAAGCCGATTTCTCGTCTCCCACACAAATGGTGTTTGCCGGCAGCTATCCGCTGTCTTGCGGAGAAAAAACCTGGCCCATCGCTTACAGCGAGCCTGCGCAATTTGCTGCTCGAGCGGTGGGGGGCATGTGGTTACACATCGGCGGACAACTCAGTGGCTCAGTGCGCGAGGGCCACCTACCCGCAGGTGCTACTGCGGCGCTGATTCATGAATCTCCCACGCTGGCCGAGTTGGTGCGTGACATCAATAAATTCAGCAACAACGTGATGGCCGACCAGGTGTTCTTGACATTGGGCGCACAAATTCGCGGCTATGGCAACCCCATCACAGCGGCAGACACCGTGCATGCTTGGTGGCGCGAACGCTTGCCCGCGGCAGAGCCACCTTTGTTAGACAAAGGCTCTGGCTTGAGCCGTGACACTCGAATCACTGCGCAGTCCATGGCCGCTTTGTTGCAGTGGGTGTGGTCGCAAGGCTTCATGCCCGAGTTGATAGCGTCGTTACCGATCACCGGTTTGGATGGCACTCTCAAGCGCAGCAAAAGCAGCGCCTTGGCGCATTTGAAAACGGGCAGCCTGCGCGACGTCATGGGCATCGCCGGTTATGTTGATGCTGTCAACGGTCAGCGATTTGTGTTGGTGGCCATGGTCAACCATGCCAACGCCCACCAAGCCCGCCCGGTGATGGATGCGCTGATCGATTGGACCGCAGGCAAAGACAACCGATAAAAACCATTCATTTGTCAAAAAACAAACTCAGGTTTAACAAAATACAGGGGTAGAAACAGATCACTGGCCCAGTATGAAATGGATGCGTTGCACCGCAGCAGGACCGGCCGCCATGGGTTTGATGCTGTGGTTGACAGGTTGCAGCCATCTAAAACCGCAAGCGACAGGCAATTACGCCGTGGACACCCAAACCGCTTGGCACACCATCGCGCTGACACCCGACGGGACGTATTACGGTGTGGATACCCAGGGCGTATCTCGCAACGGTCCATTTCGCACCGTGTGGCTACAAAAACGCTCGGCCAACAGCCCTTACCTGTATGAGCAATGGCAGATCAGTGTGCATTGCGCTGCCCGGCAGTGGATGTGGTTACTGCGCACGGTGGTGGAGAACAACCAGGTCACAGCCATGCAACACGATGTCACTTTGGGCTGGGATGGCATGTTGCTGAAAAAACCGCAAACCCTGACTTGGTTGCCGATTCATGCTGACAGCAAAGAAGAGACAGTGATGCGATTGGTTTGTGTGAACAGCCGTTGATCTGGCATCACTCACCCGTTGTCGAGTCGTTGCTGGCGCGTTGCAAGCGGTCACGCACACCGTCCCACGCTTCCGTGTCGGGGGGTGTTTCCACCCAAATGTGGTCCACCCCTAAGGCATCCAGCGAGCGCAATTGGGCAAACAAATCGTGTGCGCAGTCGGCTGGCTGCGCAGGCATGGCCCGCCAAAGCACGCTGCTAGGCAGCGACAACGGTGTGCGAGACCACGCCGCCAGTCGCCCAGGGCAAGTGGCAGCGAATGCTTCAATTTGCGGGGCGGTGTACAAACGCACACGGGCACGCGGGGCGTAATGTGATGCCAGCGTTCCCGGTGCCGCTGGCGTGGATGCTGAAGGTTCGGGCTGCGCCCGTTGCACGGGTTGACCGGCCACTTGCGAGAGTTGTGCCACTGGCAACATACCGGGACGCAGCAGCACCGGCGTGCCTTGGCTGATGTCAACGATGGTCGATTCGATGCCGACTTGGCAGGCACCGCCGTCGAGCACCGCCAATTCGGGAAACGCTTCCCGCACGTGTTGCGCGGTAGTGGGTGACACTTTGCCAAACACATTGGCGCTGGGTGCCGCCACCCCTTTTACGCCCAACCCCCAGGCATGTTGCAGCACTTTCTGCGCCAAGGGATGGGACGGGCAACGCAAAGCAATGGTCGGGTGTCCACCTGCCGCAGCCTCTGCCACATCTGCGCGGCGTTGCAGAATCAAAGTGAGCGGCCCCGGCCAAAATGCCTCCATCAAGGCTTGTGCGCAGGCTGGAAGATTTTGGGCAAATTCGCCCACATGGGATACGCTGGCCAAGTGCACGATCAGCGGATGGTTGGCTGGACGCCCCTTGGCTTTGAACACGGCAGCAACCGCTTCAGCTTGCAGGGCGTCGGCGGCCAATCCGTAGACCGTTTCGGTGGGCAGGCCGAGCAATTCACCGCGTGCCAATGTGTGTGCCGCGCGTGCAATGTCTTCATCGCTGTCGCACAGCATCAGCGCGTGTGTCATGCCGCCCATCCGAGCATGGCGGCCACTTGCGCTGCGACCTTTCGCGCTTGTGTGATGCTGCTGGCCGTGATGGTGATGTGTCCCATTTTTCGACCGGGACGCGCTTCGGTTTTGCCATACATATGCAAATGCACACCTGGCAAAGCCAACATGGCGGCCCAATCCGGGGCTTGGGCGTTACGCCCTCCCAGCCACCAGACATCACCCAATACATTCAACATGACACACGGACTGTGCAAACGGGGTTGTGACAAAGGCAGGCCAGCCATGCAGCGCACTTGCAACGCAAACTGCGACAGGTCACAACTGTCGATGCTGTGGTGCCCACTGTTGTGGGGCCGGGGCGCCATTTCGTTGACCACCAGCGGCCCTAACGCGTCCTTGTCGGGCCCGTTTTGCAGCATGAAAAACTCGACACACAGCACACCGACGTAATCGAGCTCGCGGGCGATGAGTGTGGCCGCATCGATAGCATGCTTTGCTGTGTCTGCGGGTATGGCGTCATCAAACACTTCGGTCACCGCCAGAATGCCGTTGCGGTGCTGGTTGAGTTGCACCGGCAAATACACGCAGTTGCCGTCGTGACCGCGCGCCAACACGACCGAGCATTCGCCCGCCAATGGCAAGCGTTTTTCGAGAATGCAGACCACATCGTCATGGCCGTTTTGCAACTGCGCCCATGCCGTTGACAGCTCGGTGCGTGTGTTCACACTGACCTGGCCTTTGCCGTCATAACCCAAGCGCGTGGTTTTCAAAATGCCCGGCAAGAGATGGTCGGGGACTTGCCGTACATCGTCGGCATGAGTCAGCACCAGGTGAGGCGCAACGGGTACACCGCAACGCACAAAATGGGCTTTTTCCAAAGATCGGTCTTGCGCCACTTGTACCGCTTGTGGACCGGGTGCCACCGTGACTTGTGTTTGCAATTGCGCCAGCGCCTGCGCCGGTACGTTTTCAAATTCGGTGGTAACGGCTTGGCATGCGCTGGCCAACTGTGCCAGGCCTTGCGGGTCGAGGTAAGCGGTGGGCAGATGCACATGGCTGATCACACCCGCTGGGCTGTGGACATCTGGGTCGAGCACCACGGTGCGGTAGCCCATGCTTTGCGCCGCATGGCACCACATGCGCGCCAGTTGGCCGCCACCCAAGACCCCCAGCGTGGCACCGGGCTGCAAGGCCAGCCGGGTCATGCACTCGGAGGCAGCGTCATTTGCCGCGCTACTTGCGTTTGCAGTTGGCGATAAGTTTGCAAGGCTTGTTGTAAATCTGGCCGGTGCAAAGCCAACATCGCCACCGCAAACAAAGCAGCATTGGCTGCGCCCGCCGCGCCAATGGCAAAGGTAGCCACCGGTATGCCTTTGGGCATTTGCAAGATGCTGTGCAAGGAATCGACCCCTTGCAAATGTTTGCCGGGAACGGGCACACCCAGCACCGGCACGGTGGTTTTGGCCGCCAGCATGCCCGG
>JBJTXF010000270.1:0-2195 GCA_046082145.1 Limnohabitans sp.
AAATCCAAATTCCATTCATGCGGTGGCACATAAGGGCATTTGGTCAAATAACAGAGGTCACACAAATAACACTGGTCAACAACTTTCCAATAGTCTTTTTTGTCGACGCCATCAAGCTCACCGGTGCTGCCTTCGTCGACCAGATCAAACAAGGTCGGAAATGAACCGCACAAGCTCACGCAACGACGGCAGCCATGGCAAATATCAAAAATGCGCTCCATCTCCGTGAAGCAAGCTTCTTCGTTGTAAAAGTCAGGGTTGAGCCAATCCAACGGATGGCGTGTTGGTGCTTCAAGACTGCCTTCGCGAGCCATGTGTATTCCTTTTGTGAATCAGAGGGATGGCGAAATATTCGCCGCCGGCATAAATGTGGTCGTCCGGCATTCAGGGAAAGGCGCTGCCTTGTGGGCAACGCCTTGCGCTCAATACCTTTTCGGCATCAATCGACCAATTCGGCCAAAGCCTTGGCATAACGGTTGGCGTGTGAACGTTCAGCCTTAGCCAGGGTTTCGAACCAGTCAGCGATTTCATCGTGACCTTCTTCGCGAGCGGTTTTGGCCATGCCGGGGTACATGTCGGTGTACTCGTGGGTTTCGCCAGCGACGGCAGCTTTCAGGTTGTCACGGGTGGCGCCAATGGGCAAGCCGGTGGCGGGGTCGCCGCATTGCTCGAGCCATTCGAGGTGTCCGTGTGCGTGCCCGGTCTCGCCTTCAGCGGTAGAGCGGAACAAAGCAGCCACATCGTTTTGGCCTTCCACGTCGGCTTTGTTTGCGAAATACAGGTAACGGCGGTTGGCCTGAGACTCGCCTGCGAAGGCGGCTTTCAGGTTTTCTTCCGTCTTAGAGCCTTTGAGAGCTGACATGAGAAATCTCCTATGGTTGATGAAAATGCTCTGGCGAACTGGGCCAAAGACAAGCCGTAGGTTATGTGTCTTCACTGAATACGTCCAATGAGTTGTTTCAATACGGGCAATTGATCATGCCTATCAGTCAGTGAATTCGCTTCTATTTATTTAATCATCTATAAAGAATACTTTTGGTATCTTATTTCAAATTTCAATACCAGTGAAACAGACTTGCCGCACATTGACAAGTCTTTCAAACTGAGCGATCAAACCAAAAAACACTCGAGTAAACTGACCGTGACTATTGACAAAAAACCATGCCAGACATTTCATCCCTGCCGCCACCCGCCAAAGTATTGCAATTGCACCATTACGCTTACCGCGCGAGAGATGCAGAAGAGACGCGGCATTTTTACGAAGACATTCTCGGTTTGCCGCTGTACCACTTGATACAAAACGACCATGTGCCCAGCACCGGTGAGTATTGCCCATACACCCATTTTTTCTTTAGACTGCATGACGGCTCGTTCATCGCTTTTTTTGATTTAGGAGACGACACCGCTGCATTGCCCTCACCCAACACACCAGCTTGGGTCAACCATATCGCCTTCAGTGTGGAAAGCATCCAAGCATTGGAAGACAGCAAGCAACGCTTAGAAGCGCATGGTATTGAAGTGCTGGGCATCACAGACCATCGAATTTTCAAAAGTATTTATTTTTTCGACCCGAACGGCATACGACTCGAATTGAGCGCACAAGTGGCATCGGCGGATCAAATGCAGCGCGAAAGCCTGGACGTGCATGCTCAACTCGATGCATGGACAGCACTCAAACGAAAACGCAATCAGCACCGTGGCTAAACCCAAGACCACTTCGGCTTACCCGGCCTACCAATTGCCAACCTATGGGTTTGTCAAACCTCCGGAATTGAGCGGGGAACCCAATGTCAACTACCCCATCGTCATCGTGGGAGCAGGGCTGAGTGGCTTGACCTTGGCATGCCGCTTGGCGCAACTGGGCGTGGCGGCGGTGGTACTGGACGAAGACAACACGGTGGGCGTCAAAGGCGCATCTTCAAGAGGCATTTGCTACACACAACAATCGCTTGAAATTTTTTCACGCTTGGGTATTTTTGAGCGCATTGCCGCCAAAGGTGTGGCTTGGCACACGGGTCGTACGTTCGCAGGCAACGACGAAGTGTTTTCATTTGACCTGCGCGAACGCCAGCAGTTTTCACACAGCGTACAACCGCCTTTCATCAATATTCAACAGTTTTACATCGAGATGTTTTTGGTTGAACGCATACAAGCGCTCAACCACAACCAGCCTTTGGTGGACTTGCGCTGGAAAA
>JBJTXF010000271.1:0-5439 GCA_046082145.1 Limnohabitans sp.
CTTGCTGAAACTCGACCCCAATTATTGTTTGCGCATTCTTTACGACAAGGTCTATTACGAATCTAGCAGTGTGTTTGGTTTCACGAAAGTCATTATGCCGATCCATTCGGTCAGTTCTCTTTCATTTGGCACGGTGCGGCCATGGAAGCTTGCATTGTTTTGGTTTTTGCTGTTTGCTTCTGGGGCTTATGTGGCAGCGCATTTTGAAGAAACCCAATGGGCCTTGGGTTTGACAGTATTCGGAGTGGTGATTGCCATCTTGGTTTTTATTCTCAACCGTGAACTGACCATAGGCGTTAAGGAAGTGACTGACACTGCCTATGACATGACGCTCAAGCGTTCCATCATTGAAGGTCAGGAAATCTCTGAAAAAAAATTAGAAGAAATCACGCAAATATTTACTGCTATTTTGGACGCGCACAAGGCCCATTCCTGAATGCTGACATCTCCTACGCTGCCATTAGAGGTCAGACTTGGGCCTTCGCTGAGCCTTGTTCAGGCCAAGTCGCCTGCATTGGCACTGCAACCAATGGTTGCACCTCCAGTGCTTGCACTCCCATTAGAAGTCTCCTCGACATACAGGGGAGAGTTTTCTTCCAACACCATACCTGCTTTGGTATTTGTGTGTTTGGGCAGTTTGGTGGCCATTGTGACCTTGCCATTGAGCCAAGGAAGTCAATGGGCGCGTATTCCGATTCAGAAGTTGATCGACGATGCTACCGTTTTGGTTCCATCTTGGTCTGAGCCTGATGTGCATGTCGACACTGAGCCCGTTCAAGAACCAGCGGAAGAAATCACTGCAGAATCACCACCACAGGCTGCCAGTCCTTTTAAACTTCTCGTGGGAGTTAATTGCTCTGAATATTTTCCCGGCGATCAAATCTCTGCTTCATCTGCTGCATTTGAGGAACATGTATGGCGCAAACTGCCTGCTGAGTTGCAAGCCCAGGCGGCTGAGCGGTTGGAAGTTTGTGGGCCATTTGAACCGGTCAATGACGAGGTGATTGTTTCGCAAGGCTGCGTTGAAAATGGCTGTGGCATCAATGACGTTCGGTTTTTTCTGACAGCGGACAATAAAGCTGCAATAGAAATTCTCTCGGACGGACAGTGCACGCCATCCTCTGAGCCAGGTTTTCGCCACCAAACTCTGCTTTGTGCGCAGCGTTGATTCAAAGAGTTATTTGGCAGTGCGATTGCTTGGAATTTGGTGAACCCGCTATCAAGTTGGCACAGTGTAAGTTGATGATGTTCAATATTGGTTGATATCGTCTTCTGCCAATGGCTTGGTATCAGAATTTTTTTTGAACAGTCTTCTAAACACCACAAAACTGATCACCGACACCAAGGCAAACACGATCACATCTCTGTTGAGATGGTAACCATCAAACACATACTGAACACCTGAAACTGCCAGCATACCAATGCTGAAGCCCAGCAATATGAACGACATTGTCATCACCTCGGCAATCGCCAGAAGCACACTGATGATTAAAGAGATTTGGTAGGCATCCATCAGATTCTGTCAGCCAGTCTTGCCAATGTGCCGCTCAAGCTATTGAGTACATCGGTTGGTACCAACACAATTTTGGCATTCGATCCCTTAGACAATTCTTGAACCGCTTGTGCTTGAATCTTTTTGATTTCAAAAGCTACAGCACTTTCACCACCTGAAGTAATGGCTTTTGCTACAGCGTTGACAGCGTAAGCTTCGGCATCAGCACGTATTTTCATGGCCTCAGCTTGTTTTTGGGCAGCATACAACTGTGCGTCCGCATCCAATTCGGTGGCTTGCTTTTTTCCCTCGGCCTCTCGAACCAATGCACGTCGGTTGCGTTCTGCATTCAATTGCAATTGCATGGCCTGTTTGGTCTCTATGTCAACATCAACTTCCAGGATTTCAACGCGTGTGAGCACAATGCCCCATTCGTCCGACACGGCTTTGAGATCCTCTTCGATTTCATCAGACAAATGGCGGCGATTGGATTGAACCCCATCCAGATCAGTTTTCCCGATCACACTACGTACCGTGCCGTTGACGATGGTCATGATGGCATCATCAACATTGGAGATGCGGTACATGGTCTTGGATGCGTCAGCAATCCGATAAAGCACAGCCAAAGAAATAGATATCGTGACGTTGTCTAAGGTGATGGCATTGATCGGTTTGGGCGGTAGTTGACGTTCTTGAATAGGAACTTTGTGCTGCACTGTTTCAATGAATGGAATCAATACATGCAAGCCTGCTTCCATCTTGCGGTTGTATTTCCCTAATCTTTCAACCAGCCAATTTTCAGATTGCGGTACTACTTTGATGGCGGAGCGAAGTGCTATGACAATGAGAACCAACAGCGCCAAGTAGATGATGTTGGAGAAAGAAATTCCAGAGTCCATGTGCTTTCCTCGGTCGTGGTAGGTTGAAAATTTGATAACTATTATCGATCACAAATTAACTTTGACTCCCGCCTGTGAGGACGATGTTCAATTTCAGACTGATCACCCCTGTGTTGACCTACATCAACACCTGTCATCAAAGTGCTGTTTACGATCAGAGTATGAACTCAACATATACCGTTTGGGACGATCCTACCCAATGGGCTGCATTTAGTATGCCTGCACCTGAGTCACCCCATGCTGACAAGAAGCAGGGTATGTGGCAATCGCAAGTGGTGGTTGAAGGCATGCACTGTGGATCATGTGCATTGAATGTCGAACGTGCATTGCGTGCCGTGCCCGGTGTGAAACAAGTCACGGTCAATGGTGCAACGCACCGCGCAGAAGTGGTGTGGCGGGCTGATACTGTCAAGCCGTCCCAATGGCTGAACGCGTTGCACGATGCCGGCTACGCAGCTGTTCCTGCCAATTACCATGTAGACCGTTCCAAAGGCCAAATTGAAGTAAGACGTCAACTGTGGCGCTGGGCGGTAGCTGGTTTTTGCATGATGCAAGTGATGATGTATGCCTTCCCGCCTTATGTGTCAACCGATATATCCGACGAAATGCTGTCGCTTTTGAGACGGGCAGCTTGGGTGTTGACATTGCCGGTCATGTTCTTTTCTGCGGATGTATTCACCTCATCCGCTTGGCGTGATGTAAGGCGCGGAACCATCAGCATGGATTTGCCTGTAGCCATAGGTATATGGGTGAGTTTTTGGGTGAGCAGTGCCGCTATGTTTCAGCCCGATGGGTTTTGGGGCAAAGAGGTGTATTTCGACTCTATCACCATGTTTGTTTTTTTCTTGCTGACCGGTCGTTGGTTAGAGGCCAGGATGCGTGAACGCACGGCAGGTTCGTTGGAAGCGCTGATCAACCGTTTACCTCCCAGTGTTCATCGTCAACGAGCTGATGGCGAATTCGACACCATAGGTTTGGCTATGGTCAAACCCGGTGATGTTTTGCAAATTCGCCCGGGCGAAGTGTTCGCGGCAGACGGCATATTGCACAGTGGTCACACCTGGGTGGAAGAGGCTTTACTCAGTGGTGAATCTGAACCGCTTGAAAAACGACCTGGCGAAGTTGTTCTCGCTGGCTCCCACAATTTGCGCGAAACAGTGACCATGCAAGTCACCGCATTGGGTGAATCCACACGCTATGCATCGATTGTCAACTTGATGCAAACCGCTTCTTTGCATAAACCCAGATTAGCTGCCTTGGCGGATCGCATTGCAAAACCATTCCTCGTCAGTGTGCTGTTGATTGCGGTCCTTGCTATGGTGTGGGCTTGGGGTGATTCACCCGCCAAAGCCATCATGGTTGCTGTGTCGGTATTGATCGTCACATGTCCGTGTGCGCTGTCATTGGCCACCCCGTCTGCCATGCTGGCTGCGGCTGGAAATTTGGCGAGACAAGGCGTGTTGTTACGCGATGTGCAGTCTTTGGAAACACTTTCACAGGTCAACGCTGTGGTGTTTGACAAGACCGGTACGCTAACCAGTGATCGCATGGAGTTGCAACATATTTTCACTCCTTTGTATCCACACGGCATCAGCACATGGGATACACCTGCACTGCAACATTTGGTCGGTTTGACCGCTGCACTGGCCGAGCATTCATGGCATCCGTTTGCCAGAGCTGTTCTACAAATCAACAATCTGCTTCCTGTCAAGCCAGTTGTTCAACAGGTGCAAGAACATGTGGGTCAAGGCGTATCAGCCCTATGGATGGACGGCCACAACAAGCGAGAACTGCGCATGGGATCGCTGGCATTTTGTCAAGCAGGAGCCCAAGTCAACGAAATGACAACTGCCACACGCATGGCTCAGGTACATTTGTTTGACTCACGCGGATGGTTAGCCTCTTTCTTGTTCAGAGAAGTTTTGCGGCCTGATGCTTGGCAAGCCATGGAGGCTTTGCGTCGCCAGGGCGTGAGTATTTATTTGATATCTGGTGACAAGCCCGTAGCGGTGGAAGCAGTGGCCCAGCGCTTACAGATGGATCCTATGCACGTGTATGCCGCCTGCCAGCCTGCCGACAAATTGAGTTATCTCAAAAATTTACAAGCTTCAGGAAAGCGAGTGGCCATGGTGGGGGATGGCTTCAACGACATGCCTGTGATGGCAGGTGCGCATGTGTCTATCGCTTTCGGTCAGGCCGTACCTTTGGCCCAAGCCCGTGCTGATATCGTGGTGCTTGGACATGCATTGATGGCAGTGGCCAACACCATGGCGCTTGCGCGTAAAAGTATGCGGGTGGTGCGTCATAACTTGATATGGGCTGCCACCTACAACGCTTTGTGTATTCCGTTGGCATTCATGGGGTACTTACCAGCTTGGTTGGCGGGATTGGGTATGGCGTTGAGTTCAGTGGTGGTGGTCCTGTATTCGCTTCAATTGGCGGTCAACCGTCAAAAAACAGTTCGTCCCTTTTGACCATGGATATTTTGTATTTACTCATTCCCCTCTCGGTGGTGATGGTGCTGCTGATACTGCTTGGGCTTTGGTGGGCCATTCACAGTGGTCAATTCGACCGTTTAGAGGGAGAAGCCGAGCGAATTTTGCGCGAGGATTGACCTACATCAAGGCCAAATGGTTTGACAGATCTGATACTGAACCCAGTTCTGTGAAAGGCTTGACATGCATTTGGTTGACAACAATTACAGCGACACTGTGGTCCGACAGTTCTCCATCATGACGGTGGTTTGGGGTGTCGTTGGCATGTTGGTGGGTTTGCTGATTGCGGCGCAGTTGGCATGGCCTGAATTGAATTTCGGTATTCCTTGGTTGAGTTATGGGCGTTTGCGACCTTTGCACACCAACGCCGTTATTTTTGCGTTTGGCGGTTGTGCCTTGTTTGCGACCAGTTATTACGTGGTGCAACGCACGGGGCAAACCCGTTTGTTTGCACCAGGTTTGGCGGCATTCACTTTTTGGGGATGGCAGGCAGTGATCGTGGCGGCAGCCATCAGTTTGCCCTTGGGCTATACCAGTGGCAAAGAATATGCTG
>JBJTXF010000272.1:0-2925 GCA_046082145.1 Limnohabitans sp.
TTGGTGACGTTGTAAATTCCCATGTTGGGTGGAGTCAGCAAGCCCGCCATGCTGGCGGTGTTGACGATATGGCCCTGCCAGGTCGGGTCTTGCTGGGCAGCGTGCAGCATCATTGGGGTGAACAAGCGCACACCGTGGATCACGCCCCAGACATTGACTCCCAGCAGCCATTGCCAGTCTTGCAAAGTGTTTTCCCAGAGCAAACCGCCCGCGCCTACCCCAGCGTTGTTGAAGACGAAATGGGGTGCGCCGAACCGTTCATGTACAGCAGTGGCCAGTTCTTGCATATCGTCAGCGTTTGAAACATCGACACGCTTGGCCATGACATGCACACCCAAGGCTTTCATGTCGTCATGCGCTTGCTTGAGGGCATCTTTTTGCACATCCACCAACACCAGATTCATTCCCAAGGAAGCGCCAATGCGTGCGCATTCCAAACCAAATCCCGATGCGCCACCGGTCAGCACAGCGGTTTTGCCTTTGAAGTCGCTAATCATGCATCCACCTTTTTCATGATGAAGCCCATGCGCGGAAAGTGCACATGCAGTTTGCCCGCTTGCGGATCGTGGCGCTCCAAAGTTAGGCGGGTGCGCGTGGCTGCTACCAAGGTTCCCATGGTGGGTTCTGTGCCAAAACTCTCGGCAGCGACGGTGACTTGTGTGCCCAATGAGATGCCATGCTCGTCTTGAAACACGTCATCGGAAAGAGGCACAGGTTCAGCGGCGGCGGCCACTTGCAGTGCTTGCGATGCGCTGATGGCGTGGCATGTGCCATGCCCCAAAGCAGCCATGCGGTGCGCCCATTCGCGCACCAAGGGCGTGGCATTCAATACATGGTCGATCACGGGCACCTTGACCAGCGTAAACCACACCGAGTGGTACACCGAAAAGTCAGCCAGGCACGGCGTATCGCCCAGTAAAAAGGATTGCCCTTCCAACATCGAAGACAAACGACGCAAATGGCTTTTGTACATGGCAGTGGCATCGGCGGGCGGCATGCGGGCACCCCCGCCACGCATGGCTTTTCTGTCTTCGGCAAACACCTTGACCACCTCGGGTGGCATGCCTGCCATGACATATTGTGCACCTTGGGGTTTAAAGTTGTATGCCATGGCCACAGGAAACAACAGGTTGTCAGCCCATTGCGCCACGGTTCTCACCAGTCCCTTGGGAGCAGCGTGGTAGAGCGATGGCGACGGCACCATGTGTTCGAGCACATCGCAAATCAAAGCAGTGTCGCAGTAAATGTCTGCGCCGATTTGCAGCACCGGTGTTTTGCGATAGCCACCCGTCAATGGCATCAAATCCGGCTTGGGCATGACCATGGGAATTTCAACGCCTTGCCATTCGATCCGCTTGTAACCAAATACCAAACGGATTTTTTCAGCAAACGGCGAGGTGGGGTAATGGTGAAGAATCATGCGGCCTCAGATCTTGACAACTTGTTTGCCGAAATTTTTGCCCTTGAGCAAACCAAAAAATGCCTCAGGTGCATTGGCCAAACCCACCGCCACGGTTTCGCGCGGTTTGAATGTTCCGCTGCCAACGAGTTCGCCGAGTTCTTTCAAGGCCACAGGCCAATCGGCGGGATGTTCACTGACGATAAAGCCTTGTACCTTCATGCGGTTGACCAATATCAGTGAGGGATTGGCCATGGGGATGGGGTTGCCGTTGTAGCCTGAAATCATGCCGCAGACGGCGATGCTGCTGAAATGGTTCATGCGCAACATGACCGCATCGAGCACCATACCACCCACGTTTTCAAAATGTCCATCGATGCCATCGGGACACACATCTTTAAGTGCTTTGGACAAGGACAGGTAATCGCTGTGCTGTTTGTAATCAATGCAGGCATCAAACCCGAGTTCGTGTATGACATAGTCGCATTTGTCTTTGCCGCCGGCGATACCAATGACGCGGCAACCGCGCGCTTTGGCCAAGGCACCAAAGGCGCTGCCAACGGCGCCGCTGGCTGCGCTGACGGTCAAGGTCTGTCCCGCCTTGGGTTCAATGATGCGCACCAGGCCATGCCAAGCGGTCACGCCCGGCATACCGACGGCGCCCAAATAATGGCTGATGGGAATGTGCGTGGTGTCGATTTTGCGCAGCATCCCAGGGGCACTGGCATCGACCACGCTGTAGGTTTGCCAGCCACCCATGCCCACCACTTTGTCGCCCGGTGCAAACCCGGGATGGCGGCTCTCGATCACTTCACCCACGGTGCCACCAATCATGACGCTGTTGAGCGGTTGCGGCAAGGTGTAGCTTTTGACATCGTTCATGCGACCACGCATGTAAGGGTCCAGGCTGAGGTATTCGTGTTTGACCAGTACTTGTTGATCCGCCAACGGCGGGGTATCGAGCGTGAGCCATTGAAAATTGTCGGCCGAGGGCTCGCCTTTGGGACGGCTTACAAGGTGAATTTGTGGGTTTTGAGGCATGCATGTCTCCGATGTGTGTATGTTTAAAAAATGAAATAGGTGTTCATCCACCCGATATGCAACTGACGCCACCATCCACCGCAAGCCACTGGCCTGTGATGTGTTTGCCAGCGTCCGAGGCGTACAGCAATGCGATGCCTTTCAAATCTTCGTCATCACCCAGTCGTCGCAGGGGTGCATGCGAGGCCAATACATCTTCACCCATGGCCTTTAAGGTGCCAGCGGTCATTTTGCTGGGGAAAAAGCCGGGGCAAATGGCATTCACACGAATACCGTGCTCGCCCCATTCGCCTGCTAAAGCACGGGTGAAATTGATGACCGCCGCTTTGGAGGTGTTGTAGGCCAGTGTTTTCATGCCACTGGGGTTGCCCCCCAAACCGGCAATCGAGGCAATGTTGATGATGCTGCCGTGGTGTCTGGGAATCATGCTGTGCTTGCCGAGGTATTGACTGAGAATGAAATAACCTCGCACATTCAGATTCATC
>JBJTXF010000273.1:0-2895 GCA_046082145.1 Limnohabitans sp.
CACATGGGCGGAAACCAGGTAACGGGTTTGAAAAGCTCCAAAACCGCAGATGCTTGGGGGAACTGCATGGCCCCATTTTTCATTTGACAACCTCAAATGTCAATCTAAGTTGACGCTTTTTGGGGTTGCCTAGGGTTACTCTGAGTCAGTCTCAGACACCATGCCATAACGATGCAGCTTGACATAAAGGCTTTGGCGCGACAAGCCCAACATTTCGGCTGCTGATGCGCGGTTGTTGTGGGTGAGTTCCAAAGCCGCTTGGATACACATGCGCTCGATCATGGTGCTGGTTTCACCCACGATGTCTTTCATGGGCATGCGTCCGACCAATTGAGACAGTTGCTCGACAGAATCTGCCATGCCAGAGGTGGCGGATTTTTCTCGCCCACCGCCCAGCCGAATATCGCGGATGAAAAAACCGTAGGTCAGTTCGTCAGCCACCAACGTGACCGCCGCCATGTCCACCGCCAACTGCACGCCGGCCACGCTGCGCAATTCGGTGGCAAACCCTCGCAGAATGCGGGATTGGCGCAAGTTGTTAAGCAACACGCCCAAGTCGACCGTGCCGCGCGCCAAGTAATCTTCCAAATGTTTGCCCACCACCTGGCTGCTGCTGCTCAAACCCAACATGGCGCAAATTTCGGCGTTCCCTGCCTTGATCATGCCACTGCGGTCGGTGACGATAAAGCCGATAGGAGCATTTTCCAAGGCATCGCTGAACCAATCGCCACTGGAACCCATCCCAAGCTTGTTTCCGCGCTGAGCTACCGTGGGCTGCAGGCGCAATAAAAACTGCGGCCCGCCTTCTTGCACAAACACCGAGGCATGCAACAGGCAGTCTTCATCAGCTTTGAGGCTGCGCACCCGTGCACTTTCCATGCGGCCTGAGGCCTGAGACGAACGCAGCAGCGCTTCTACATTGTCCCGCGAAGCGGGTTCAAAACATTGGGCAATGTCGGTACCGGGCAAGCGCTTGACCGCGTCTTTCAGTACGGATTGGGCGGCGTGGTTGGCTTCCATGATGCGACGTTGTGCCACATCGACCACCAACATCGGATCGGCCACCGACTCAAACAACAACCGATAGCGCGCCTCCATGTGACGCAAGCGCAAGTAGTCGCGCTCCATCGATTGGTGGGCATCGACCAAGCGCCGCTGCATTTGCGACACTCCAGTCAAATCACGGCCAAACAACCATGTTTGTTTTTCGGATGGCATCAACACCGCCATGACCTGCAAGGGCACATCCACCTCACCGGGTCCCAACAAATTGATGTGCCGCCAAGGCGTCGGTGCATTATTCGTGGGTTCAGCCAGCAACTGGCGGATTTTTTCCAAGCTGTCCAGAGTAGATACATCGGACAAATTTTTGCCTTTCCAGACACCCAGATTCAGGCGCTGCAATTCTTTGCCACTGGCCTGAACAGCTTGGATATGGCCTGACGCATCCGTCACAAAAACAATGTCAGACAAAGCCGACAAAAGGCCTTGCATTTGCTCGGCAGGTAGGGCACTAAGGTTCACGACGCGGTCTGACAGTGGCATGGGATAGGGTTTGCTGCACTTTTTCCAGTGCCTGTGTGTGTGCTTGGTCTGCCCGCAAACAAGAGAAATCCGCACCCACCAATTCAGCCAAATTGGGTTGCAAACGCAACAATGGCCCCCCTGCCATGACCAACATATGTGGGTTGCCCGACTGCTTGCGCAAACTGGCAATGGTTTTTTTCAACACAGGCACTTGGCGGTCTTCAGACACCGAAAATCCCAGTATATCCACCCACTCCGAGCGCACCGCCAGCGCCATGTCTTGCTCGCTGAATTGGTTGGCGCTGAATACCTGCCAACCATGACGCTTGAAATATTGCGACAAAAGCAGTAATCCAAGGGTGTGCTGTGAACCCGGTGGCCTGAGCAGCAGCGCTGTTAAAGAGGCCGCAGGCTTGGTTTTCTGCAAACCCATGACAAATTCTGCGCTCAAGCTGTAGACCAATTCTTCTAACCTAAAAATACCGCTGGTGACTTGGACAAAATCGATATCGTCTACTTCCCACCAATCGTGGAACAAACGTGCAGCTTCGGGAATCGTGTCCAAGTAAAGGCTTTCGATGTCGAAATCCTGTGCCAACAAAAAACGTGCATAGGCTTCAGGCGCGGCATGGTCGGATGAAACACACGCCCGGCCCAGCGCCACACTGTGCACCGGTAACAAAGGTTTTTTGGCATACACCTGCACAGCGGTATCGATCAATTGTGGAATGACACGCGACACCAAGGCTTGACGCAAAGGTGTGCTGATTTCGGTACTGATCGTGTCTTGCACTTGCCCCCCTGCCGACATGCCAGCTTTACAAGTTGAATAAGCCATAAAGTGTCAGAGTTTTTTGACAGTCGATGTCTAGGGAAAACCCCAGTTATGTCATCTTTAAATAACGTCAATTCAAGTTGACACATTGGCGTTCTGACCCTACAGTCAGCGCATGGATTTCCCCCTTTTTCAGCCATGAAAGATGCCTCAGAACCGTCTGTCAGCGCCGGTCTTTACACTCCCCAAGAACGGGCGCGGCGTGATGCGACCATTTGGACGCCGGTTCAGGGGGTTTTGGCAGCTTTTCAGTTTGTGGTGTTTGCGGTCAGCGTGTGTTTGATCGCGCGCTATATGCTGACGGGTGAAGGGGAAACCGCGGCGGTATGGTCGGTGGTGTTCAAAACCTTGGTGCTATACGCCATCATGGTGACCGGATCGATCTGGGAAAAAGTGGTGTTCAACAAATGGTTGTTTGCGCCTGCTTTCTTCTGGGAAGACGTGTTCAGTTTTTTGGTGCTGGGTTTACACACCGCTTATTTATGGAGTGTGTACACCGGCAGCATGGGCACGCGCAATCAACTCTGGTTAGC
>JBJTXF010000274.1:0-5363 GCA_046082145.1 Limnohabitans sp.
CTACCATGACGACGCATACTTCCACCCCATCGCCAACGCCTTTTTCCTGGGCCGATTTCTTTTCCAGTTTTTTACTGCTGGAATTTTTTAAGGGCTTTGCAATCACCGGGCGCTACATGTTCGCCCGCAAAATCACGGTGCAGTTTCCTGAAGAAAAAACGCCACTGAGCCCTCGTTTTCGCGGGTTGCATGCGTTGCGCCGTTATGACAATGGCGAAGAACGCTGTATTGCTTGCAAACTGTGTGAAGCCGTGTGTCCTGCCATGGCCATCACCATTGAATCGGATGTGCGTGATGATGGTTCGCGCCGAACCACACGTTACGACATCGATTTGACCAAATGTATTTTTTGCGGTTTCTGTGAAGAAAGTTGTCCGGTAGATTCGATTGTGGAAACACACATCTTTGAATACCACGGTGAAAAGCGTGGTGATTTGTATTTCACCAAAGACATGCTGTTGGCAGTAGGTGACAAATATGAATCACAAATTGCAGCCAATAAGGCGGCTGACGCCAAATACCGCTAACCCAGGAACAGACAAGCCCATGGATATCAAGTCAGCGCTTTTCTATGTATTTTCTGCCGTGATGCTATTTGCAGCATTGCGCGTCATTACTGCACGCAACCCGGTACATGCAGCCTTGTACCTGGTGCTTGCGTTTTTACAAGCCTCTGGCATTTGGATGCTGCTCAAAGCTGAATTTCTTTCCATCACGCTGGTGCTGGTCTACGTCGGTGCAGTAATGGTGCTGTTTTTGTTTGTGGTGATGATGATTGATATCAACTTGGATGCGCTGAAAAAAGATTTTTGGAAACATTTCCCCTTGGCAGCTTTCATTGGCGCAGTGTTGGCGCTGGAGTTGGCTTCCGTGTTGATGGGCGGTTTTCGTTCCTCTCAAATCGCATTGGATACGTCGACAGTGGCGGGCATGCCAGTCTCCAACACGCGTGATCTTGGCGTATTGCTCTACACCGAATATTTGTATCCATTGGAAGTCGCGGCAGTCATTTTGTTGGTTGCTATTGTGTCGGCGATTGCATTGACCATGCGTGATCGCAAAAACACAAAAGCACAAGACCCTGCTGAACAAGTCAAGGTCAAGGCGGCAGATCGCTTGCGCATGGTCAAAATCGAACCCGTCCAGCAAGCTTTGGTACCTCCTGCCACAGAGGAGCCCAAACCATGAACATCACTCTCGGTCACTATCTCACGCTGGGCGCCGTTTTATTTGCGTTGTCGGTGGTTGGTATTTTTCTCAACCGAAAAAATTTGATTGTGTTGTTGATGGCCATTGAGCTGATGTTGCTTGCTGTCAATACCAATTTCATCGCTTTTTCACACTACCTGGGCGACATGCATGGTCAAGTGTTTGTGTTTTTTATTTTGACGGTCGCCGCAGCCGAATCGGCCATCGGACTGGCTATTTTGGTGCTGTTGTTCCGCAACCGTTCCAGCGTCAATGTTGACGAACTCAACAGCCTCAAAGGTTAATTCCGCATCACCATGAGTCAAACCATTCAAGCCTCTACCCTGATCACTGTTGCGCTGGCTCCTCTGACTGGATCGCTGTTGGCAGGCATTTGGGGTACACATCTCGGCGGCAACGGGTTGGGACGCCGCTGGGCGCACAGCCTCACCATTTTGGGTGTGTTGGTGTCTTTTGTTTTGTCAGCGATGACATTGCAAGATGTGGTGATGGAGGGCGCACGCTTTAACGAATCCATTTACACCTGGATGCAAATTGGCGAATTGAAAATGGAAATCGGCTTCATGGTCGATGGACTCACTGCCATGATGATGTGCGTGGTGACATTTGTCTCATTGATGGTTCACATCTACACCATTGGGTACATGAAAGAGGATGAAGGCTACAACCGGTTTTTCTCTTACATCTCTTTGTTCACCTTTGCCATGTTGATGCTAGTGATGAGCAACAACTTGCTTCAGTTGTTTTTTGGTTGGGAGGCCGTTGGCTTAGTCTCTTATTTGCTCATTGGTTTTTGGTTCAACAAACCCAGCGCAGTGTTTGCCAATATGAAAGCCTTTTTAGTCAACCGAGTGGGTGACTTTGGTTTTATTCTGGGCATTGGTTTGATCGCTGCCTACGCTGGCAGCTTGAATTACACAGAAGCATTTGCCAAAGCAGACCAATTGACCTTGTTGACTTTGCCGGGGACCGATTGGATGCTGGTCACTGTCATTTGCATTTGTTTGTTTATTGGTGCTATGGGTAAGTCGGCACAGTTTCCTTTGCATGTCTGGTTGCCCGACTCCATGGAAGGTCCTACGCCTATTTCTGCGTTGATCCATGCAGCCACCATGGTGACTGCTGGCATATTCATGGTGGCACGCATGTCGCCTTTGTTTGAGTTGTCTGACACTGCGTTGAATTTGGTGTTGACCGTAGGGGCCATCACAGCTTTGTTCATGGGATTTTTGGGAATTGTGCAAAACGATATCAAACGTGTGGTGGCGTATTCCACGTTATCGCAGTTAGGTTATATGACAGTAGCGTTGGGTGCCTCGGCTTATTCCGTGTCCGTTTTCCATTTGATGACGCATGCATTTTTTAAAGCTTTGCTGTTTTTGGGTGCAGGCTCAGTCATCATGGGTATGCACCATAACCAAGACATCCGATACATGGGTGGATTACGCAAGTACATGCCTATCACTTGGATGACATCTTTAGTGGGTTCGCTGGCTTTAATAGGCACGCCCCTCTTTTCTGGTTTTTATTCCAAAGACAGCATCATTGAAGCCGTTGCTGCCAGCCAATTGCCGGCTGCTTCTTGGGCGCATTTTGCAGTGCTGATGGGGGTGTTTGTCACAGCTTTTTATTCATTCCGCATGTATTTTTTGGTATTCCACGGACAACCGCGTTTTAACCAAGATCCTCATGCCCATCATGGCGACAGCCATGGGCACACCCCACACGAATCGCCTTGGGTGGTGACATTGCCTTTGGTTTTATTGGCAATTCCCTCAGCATTGATTGGTTTCTACACTATTGCCCCGATGTTGTTTGGTGATTTTTTCAAAGATGCGATTTATGTCAACACCGCTATTCACCCAGCCATGCATGAACTGCAAGATGCTTTCCGTTCGCCCTTGGCCATGGCTGAGCATGCCTTGACTACATGGCCGTTCTTTTTGGCTTTGGCGGGTGTTCTGGTGGCTTTTTACATGTACATGGTTCACCCATCTGTTCCTGTTTTTATTCAGCAGCATGTCAAACCGCTGCATAAATTATTGGTCAGTAAATATTTTCTAGATGATTTCAACGAGAAAATCCTTGCCAGAGGTGCCCGTTGGCTGGCTATTGGTCTGTGGAAAGGGGGTGACCAAAGAGTGATCGACGGTTATGTCGTCAACGGATCGTGGCGTGTCATTGGCAAAGTGGCCTTGGTGGTCCGTCGTTTGCAAACAGGTTTTCTTTATCACTATGCCTTGTTGATGATCCTAGGTATGTTCGGATTGATCACTTGGTTCGTTTGGCTTAAACCATGAACATTAATTGTTTTTTTAAACGCCATCCATCCAAAGGGTTGCCATGCACATGCTGAGCTTTGCTATTTGGACCCCTATTGTGTTTGGCATGGTGTTGCTGGTATTGGGTCGCGAAGAGCATGTTCGCATGGTGCGATGGCTGGCATTGATTGGCTCATTGATTAGCTTTGCGCTGACATTGCCTTTATTTTTTCAGTTTGACAATACATCTGTCGCGATGCAGTTTGTTGAAAATCTGCCTTGGATCAATCGTTTCAATGTGAATTACCACTTGGGTATTGACGGTATATCTCTGTGGTTCGTGCTCTTGACTGCTTTCATTACCTTGGTAGTGGTGATCGCCGCATGGGAGGTGATCACTGAGCGTGTTAACCAGTACATGGGTGCTTTTTTGGTGCTCAGTGGTTTATTGATCGGGGTGTTTTGCGCGCTTGATGGTATGTTGTTCTACGTGTTTTTCGAAGCAACCCTGATACCCATGTATTTGATCATTGGCGTGTGGGGCGGTCCCCACAAAATTTACGCTGCTTTTAAATTCTTTCTTTATACCTTGCTGGGTTCATTGCTAATGCTGGTGGCGTTGATTTATTTGTACATTTCATCAGAAGGTAGCTTTGATTTGGCCGCTTGGCAGCAAATGCCATTGACCGCTACAGCGCAAACATTTTTGTTTTTTGCATTTTTCGCTGCCTTTGCGGTCAAAGTCCCTATGTGGCCTGTTCACACTTGGTTGCCCGATGTGCATGTCGAAGCACCCACAGGCGGTTCTGCGGTTTTAGCTGCCATCATGCTCAAGCTGGGTGCGTATGGATTTCTGCGGTTCTCACTGCCTATTGCGCCTGACGCTTCGCATGAATGGGCTTGGCTCATGCTCACGCTCTCGTTGGTTGCCGTGGTTTATGTCGGGCTGGTTGCCATCGTGCAGCAAGACATGAAAAAACAGGTGGCGTATTCATCAGTGGCACATATGGGTTTTGTCACGCTCGGTTTTTTTGTGTTCAGCGAGCTCGGCATCAGTGGTGCAATTGTGCAAATGATTGCCCACGGGTTTGTATCGGCTGCCATGTTCTTATGCATCGGCGTGTTGTATGACCGCGTCCATTCTCGCGAGATATCCAGCTATGGCGGGGTGGTTAACCGCATGCCTAAATTTGTGGCGTTTGCCGTATTTTTTGCCATGGCTAATTGCGGGCTCCCTGGGACAGCCGGGTTTGTGGGTGAATGGATGGTTATTTTGGCGACTGTTAAATTCAATTTTTGGTTGGGACTGATGGCTGCATCCGCTCTGATATTTGGAGCAGCTTATACCTTGTGGATGGTCAAACGGGTGTATTTGGGTCCTGTGACTAACCAAGGAGTGCAAGACTTGCAAGACATCAATGCCCGCGAATTTTTGATGCTGGCGTTACTGGCTGCTGCAGTGCTATGGATGGGTGTTTTTCCCAAACCTTTCACAGATACGATGCATGTTTCTGTGAGTCATCTGCTGAAACACGTTTCATTGAGTAAATTGCCCCTATGAATGACATGACCCATCACCTAGAAAGTCAAGCATCATGAGCAGTGTCAATTGGGTGACCGCTTTGCCTGAAATTTTTTTGTTGTCGATGGCATGTGCTATCACGCTGCTTGATTTGTGGGTGAAGAGCAAAGATCGCACAATGACCTATTTGTTGACTTTGGCAACATTGCTGACGGTTGCTTTGATGCATTCGATGAATGCATTAACTGGGCAGACCGTTTATGGTTTTGGTCAGATGGTAGTGTCTGATGCCATGGGTAATTGGCTCAAATCATTTGCTACCTTGTCAGTTTTGGTGACCCTGATTTATAGCCGACCCTATGCGTTTCACC
>JBJTXF010000275.1:0-2146 GCA_046082145.1 Limnohabitans sp.
GATGGACCAACCCTTGCTGTTTGTGTGGATGTGGGTGTTGCCGTTGCTGACTTGGTTTCAGCTGTTCAGCCGCGTACGCAACATTGCAGAACATGCGGTGACCGGCGACAGAAACGACCGTTTACGTAACACCCGAACCACTTTTGCAAACCTATGGGAGCGTTTATTGGTCGCGCCCTATTGGGTCAACTACCACCTCGAACACCATTTGTATGCATTTGTTCCATGCTGGAAATTGCCAGCCGCCCACCGCTTGTTGGTAAAGCGCGGCCTGGCTTCCCAGATGGAAATTTCACCCAGCTACGCAGCCGTTTTGCGCCAAGCTGTTCGACCCCGCTGACTTTTCAAAGGCTTCCCATGACACCGTTTTTGCCATGCCAACCTTGGCTTGTTTTGCTGTTGCTGACTGCGACTGTCTTTGCACCTGCTTTCGCCGATTTGCCCACAGCGTCCCCGGCTTCAGCGGGCTTGTCGACAGAGCGGCTGAAGCGGATTCGCCCTGTCATTCAAAAAGAAATCGACAACAAGCAAATGCCTGGCGCGGTGGTCATGGTGCTGAGAAAAGGCGCGGTGGTGTTCAGCGACGATATCGGCGTCAAACACGATGCCATCTTCCGCGCTTACTCGATGACCAAACCCATGGTGTCGGTTCTGGCGATGATGATGGTGGAAGAAGGTCAATTACAACTTGCCGACCCTGTTGCCAAATTTCTGCCCGCACTTGCCAAACAAACCGTGCTGGCCAATCCCTTCGATAACAGCACGGCCACCGTCCCTGCGGTGCGCGGCACCACGGTGCATGATTTGCTTCGCCACACCTCAGGGCTGACGTATGCGGAATTCACACGCTCTGCCGCCATGAAACAAGCCTATATCGATGCGGGCTTGTTCTCCACCGACATAGGTGCCAGATGGATCACGCTGACACCCGAACAACAAGTCGAGGCTTTCGCCAAAGCGCCTTTGCAATGGCAGCCAGGCAGCACATGGGAATACAGTTTGTCCACCGATATGCTGGGCCGTGTGCTCGAAGCAGTGGGTAAAAAGCCGCTGACCGTGATGCTGGAAGAGCGTCTGATCAAACCGCTGGGCATGAAAGATACCTCGTTTGTGGTGCCTGCCAGCAAGGCTCACCGCATTGCTGAGCCTTTGGCAATCGATCCGCTCACCAACAAACCCTTTCCCCCGATGTTGGATATCACCAAGTCGCAGGGCAATGATTCGGGTGGCGCTGGTTTGGCCACCACGGCTGATGACTATGTGCGCTTTTGTCAAATGCTGCTCAACGGTGGAACGCTGGACGGCAAACGGTATTTGAGCCGTACCACCGTGGCGTTGATGACCTCAGACCATCTCGGGCCCAAGGTCGCCACGCCTTTGCAACCTGGTGAGTTGCTGATGGGTGTTCAGGGTTACACGTTTGGTTTGGGTTTCATGGTCAGGCAATCGCAAGGCATGGCCAGCGTCCCTGGCTCTGAGGGTGACTATGCGTGGGCGGGTGCAGGCGGCACGTTCTTTTGGATCGATCCCAAGGAGCAGTTGATCGGTTTGTTGATGGCACAAACACCTGGTCCGCAGCGTCAGTATTACCGTCGCATGGTCAAACAGTTGGTGTATCAGGCGCTGGAATAGTTTGTTCTTTGGCAGATGCGTTTGGTTTTGGGGGTGTGCAATTTTTGGGGGTGTGTAATGTTTGGGGTGTTGGCTAGGCCGTCCGCGCCGGTATGCTTTTTTGCTGCGCTTTCGCTTGCAAAAAACATCCAGGTATAAAGCTCAATCTGGCCGCCATCAGGCTCCAAATTGCCCGTCAACACATTCAATAACGTTGTCTTGCCCGACCCATTGGCCCCTTTCAACAAAACCACCTCTCCCGCCGAGAGCGTCAAGTCAACACCATCTAAAACCTTCTGACCACCAAAAGCCTGGGTTAATCCCGAAACCCGCAATAAAACCTGCTCTTGATAGAGGCGATCGTTCCCCACAAGACTTGTCTCCCGATGCGCTAAAGTTTCGCTGATCATAGACTGAAAATAAGATTACCAAAGCCAGAACTTGGCCTTCACTAAATAAGGGTTTCAAAAAAAAGTCCAAATGGGCATGATAATCCCTGTAACCCTTGCTAGACAAAGCTAAGAAGCATTGCTAA
>JBJTXF010000276.1:0-3127 GCA_046082145.1 Limnohabitans sp.
TTTTCGCAGGTATGCCAAGCTGCTGGCAGGGTCAGCAGCAAGCGCACGTAATTCATCATGGGTTTTTTGCCGTTGCACAGGGTCGCGCTCTTCAATTTCCTTTTTATTGCGAGCAGTGCTGGCGTTGATGTACTCGATGGCGATGGTGCGGCGCTGTTTTTCATACACATCCAAGGTGCTTTCGGGTGCACCTTGTTGTATGACGCCCAACAATTTTTCGCACAGGTTCATGGCATCGTGTATGCCGCCGTTCATGCCCATGCCACCCAACGGGTTGTTGATGTGCGCGGCGTCGCCCGCCAGAAACACACGCCCCGCACGAAATTGCTGTGCCACACGCTGGTGTACCTTGTACAGCGTGCGGTGAACCAAAGTGTAATTTTTGGGTTGAGGCAACAAGCGATGCAAACGGGCTTGTACGGATGCATCTGACAACACTTGGTCATCCGATTCATCCTCTTTGGTCGGAAACAACACGCGCCACAAGGTGGGCACCCGCAGCAACACACACCATTCCTGAGGGTCAGAGCAATAGTTGACATACGACAAGTTGGGCATGTGGTCTGCAAATTCAAAGGGTGTGGACACTACCAAAAATCTTTCAGGGTAGGTGTAGCCTTCGAAGGCAATACCCAGTTGTGTGCGAACCGCACTCCATGCGCCATCCGCACCGATCAAATAATCGGCTTGCACGCTGTGTCTGCCATCCTCTTGCTGGGTTTGTACAGTGACGCTGTCAGAAGTTTGCGAAACAGATTCAACTCGGCTGTTAAACACCACCGACACATGCGGCAATTGCGCCAACTTCGCCATGATCAGATCAGTCAATTTCCATTGTTCGCATTGCAATCGAAACGGATGATCCGTGAGCCCTGCTAAAAGCGATAAATCAAATTCAGCAATTACGCCTTGGGCGCGGTCGCGTTGTTGTGTGAAGCGAGCCACCAGGCCTTGTTCAACCAGCGCAGCCGTCAATCCGTATTGGGCCAGCATGTCCAGCGTGGGCGGGTGAAAAGTAGAAGCACGCAAATCGCGGTTCAAACTTGAAGACGCTTCATACAAGGTCACATGAATACCTGCACTGCCCAGAACCAGCGCACTCATCATGCCTACAGGGCCCGCACCTGCGATCACAACATAGGGGTTGGATGCAGTCATGGGGTGGTCAGAGAGTTTGTCCATTTGACAATGGACTGAGCCATCGGCGCCACCGATTGCGGATCGCGAATGTCCCCGGCGAGCACATGCTGGCCTTTGCTTTGGCTATAAGTTACCGCATCAATGGATTTTTGTTTGGAGCCCATTCGTGCGTATGCAGTTTTGATGTGTTCAGGGTCCACGGTTTGATCGGCTGCACTGTAGAGAACAAACACGGGTGTTTGGAATAGAGACAAATCGCTATCCCTGACTTTTTTTACCAGCGCCAACATAGGAAAAAGGGCTTTGGTGGGGTAAGTGCCCGTCCAGCCAACGGCTTCGCGAGGGTCGGTTTGCTCATAACGAATCGTATCTCCAGACACTGCAGTGGCAATCTGCTGACCCCAGTGCCCATTGATCAGTTCGGACATTTTGTTTTTCAAACCAAAGTTGGGGGAGATGAAAACATGCGCAGAAACATCCGTGGCTTGTGGAGTAGTGCCCAACCATGTTGACAAGGTAGAACCGGTTGAACAACTGATGACCAACACTTTATCCCCTAAGCTTTTTCCAATTCGCACCGCTTCCAAGGTATCGGCCATCCAGTCTTGTGCCGTTGCCTCGCCCATGGCTTGCGCTGATAGGCCATGGCCGCTCAAGCGGGTGTAAAACAGATTGGCCCCGAGTGCTTTAGCGACTTCGTCGGCCAGTGGCGCTGTTTCCAGCCGTGTGGCAGAGAAGCCATGTAGATAAACCACTGACCAGGGCGTTTTTTGTTTGTCAGCGTTGGCCCACACCACGCCTTTGGCCGTGCCGGGTCGTAAACCTTCGAACTGCGACTCGCTGTTTTTCAGCCATGGTTCAATTTCAGCCAATTCAGTCGGAGGCACTTGTCTGGCAGAAGGCGTATCTGGTCCAAATTCATTCACAGGGCCCAAATAAAACAAAGCCAGCAAAACTGCCACGACAGAAGCCAATGACTTCAAAATCAGATGATTGTTTTTTTGAGGTGTAGTTGACGGGCCGTTGATCTCTGACATGAAAGGTCCTTTGGAAAAATTCAGAGGTGCTTGAAATGGGCTGCACGCTTGTTGACAAAGGCATCCATGCCTTCTTTTTGGTCTTGTGTCGCAAACAAGGCATGAAAAATTCGGCGCTCAAACATCACGCCGTCGCTCAAACCACTTTCAAATGCGCGGTTCACGGATTCTTTCGCAGCCATGACCGCAATGTGTGAATAGCTACAAATAGCCAGCGCAGCTGCCAAGGTTTCTTCCATCAATTTGTCCAAGGCAACCACTCGACTGACCAAGCCCGCGCGTTCGGCCTCTTCGGCATTCATCATGCGGCCAGTCAGCACCAAATCCATGGCTTTGGATTTCCCCACGGCACGCGGTAATCGTTGCGTGCCGCCTGCGCCTGGAATGATCCCGAGTTTGATTTCGGGTTGACCAAAACGTGCGTTGTCAGCGGCAATGATGAAGTCGCACATCATGGCGAGTTCGCAACCACCGCCCAGGGCAAATCCGCTGACAGCAGCAATGACAGGCTTGCGAATAGTGCGTATGGTTTCCCAATGCTTGGTGATGTAGTCGTTTTTGTAAACATCAGCAAAGGTGTAAGTGGCCATCGCGCCAATGTCTGCTCCCGCTGCGAATGCTTTTTCGTTGCCGGTGACGATGATGCAGCCAATGCTGTCGTTGGCATCCATGGCAACAAGAGCGTCACCCAGTTCCACCATCAAGTCCGGGCTCAATGCATTCAATTGATTCGGGCGGTTGAGGGTGATAACCCCGACTTTGTCCGCCTCAATATGTGTGTGGATAAATTCATAAGCCATGGAAAACCCCAATCGAACGGTATCAATGATGCGAGCAACTATACCCAAGGATGAATGTCTGAGTGCGGTGTTAAATTACCCCTAAAGGAGTCAGACATGAGTGAAAACACGGTTTTGTATGAAGCGCATGGCAGCGTGGCAAAGCTCACG
>JBJTXF010000277.1:0-3257 GCA_046082145.1 Limnohabitans sp.
TTACAATAAATTCAAAATGAACGATAACGGGCGGATATCCCAACCGCCCGTTTTTTTTGGTCTGGTGAAAAGCGGTGCCATTGCAAGACATCATCGAACAAACCGTCAGTGGTCTGGGTTACCAGTTGGTCGACGTGGAACGATCCGCCGGTGGGTTGTTGCGTATCACCATCGATTTGCCTTGGCAGCCAGGTCAGCCCGAACAGTTTGTACAAGTGGAAGATTGCGAAAAAGTTACCCGTCAGTTGCAATTTGTGTTGGAAGTGGAAGGAACGGCATACAGCCGTCTAGAGGTTTCCTCACCCGGCATAGATCGACCTTTGCGGACTGAAAGCGATTTTTTGCGTTTCGTTGGTGAACAAATTGATGTGACATTCAAAGCACCCATGGGATCGGCAGCAGGCGGATTGGTGGCTGCCAACCGAAAAAAATTCAGGGGTGTGCTGGAAAGTACAGACACCCCGCAAACTTGGCAAATCACCTGGCGTGACGAGCCGCCTAGCAAGCCGGGAATGCGGCCTGCCAGGGTAAAAAAAGACTTGCCGGTGCACGCGTTGCAGTTCACTTTGGGTGAATTGCGTGACGCCCGACTGGCGCCTATTGTGAATTTCAAGGGCCGCAGGCCTGCTGAGAACAGGAGTAAAGAATCATGAACCGCGAAATGCTGATGCTGGTGGATGCCATCTCCCGCGAAAAAAACGTCGAGCGTGATCTGGTATTCGGAGCGGTTGAATCTGCTTTAGCACAAGCCACCAAAAAGCTTTACCAGGGCGATGTTGACATTCGTGTAGCGATGGACCGTGACACAGGTGAATACGAAACATTCCGTCGCTGGCTGGTGGTACCCGATGAAGCCGGGTTGCAAAACCCTGACGCTGAAGAAATGTTGATGGATGCCAAAGAACGTTTGTCTGACGTGGAAGAGGGCGAGTACATCGAAGAAAGCGTTGAGTCCCTGCCCATTGGCCGCATCGGTGCGATGGCCGCCAAACAAGTCATCTTGCAAAAGATTCGTGATGCCGAAAGGGAAATGTTGTTGTCAGATTTTTTGGCGCGTGGCGACAAAATTTTTGTCGGCAGCGTCAAGCGCATGGACAAAGGCGACATCATTATCGAAAGCGGTCGTGTCGAAGGCCGTTTGCGCCGCAACGAAATGATCCCGAAAGAAAACTTGCGTAATGCCGACCGTGTACGTGCCATGATCATGGAAGTTGACACTACTCTGCGAGGCGCGCCGATTATTTTGTCCCGCTCTGCACCTGAATTCATGATCGAATTGTTCCGCCAAGAAGTGCCCGAAATTGAACAAGGTTTGCTTGAAATCAAGTCCTGCGCCAGAGACCCAGGTTCACGCGCCAAGATCGCAGTGATCTCTCACGACAAACGTGTAGACCCCATCGGTACTTGCGTCGGTGTGCGCGGTACACGTGTCAATGCCGTCACCAATGAACTCGCTGGTGAACGGGTTGATATTGTGTTGTGGAGCGATGACCCTGCGCAGTTTGTCATCGGTGCCCTGGCGCCTGCGAATGTCAGCTCCATTGTGGTTGACGAAGAAAAGCACGCCATGGATGTGGTGGTTGACGATGAAAATTTGGCCATGGCCATTGGTCGTGGCGGCCAGAATGTGCGTCTCGCGTCTGACCTGACCGGCTGGAAGATCAACATCATGGATGCCGCTGAGTCCGCCCAAAAATCCGCCACCGAAACAGAAAGCTTGCGTGCATTGTTTGTGGCCAAGCTTGATGTCGATCAGGAAGTCGCAGACATACTGATTGAAGAAGGCTTCACCAGTCTTGAAGAGGTCGCATATGTGCCCTTGCAGGAAATGTTGGAAATTGAAAGCTTTGACGAAGACACGGTCAATGAATTGCGCGCACGTGCCAAAGACGCTTTGCTAACTATGGAAATTGCCATGGAAGAAAGCGTTGAAGAAGTCTCTCAGGATTTGAGAGACCTCGAGGGCTTGGATGCCGAGTTAATTGCCAAACTGTCCATGGGCGGCATACAAACCCGTGACGAACTGGCAGATTTAGCGGTGGACGAACTGGTGGAAATCACCGGTCAGTCTGAAGAGAAAGCAAAAACTTTGATCCTGAAGGCGCGCGAACACTGGTTCGCGGGTCAAGCGTAACGGTCATGAAGAGGAACACCACAGATGACCATCACAACGGTTGCCGAGTTTGCCAAGGAACTCAAAAAATCTCCCGACACACTGCTCGAACAGTTGAAATCAGCAGGTGTTGTCAAATCTTCTTCTGCCGATCAGCTGACTGATGCAGATAAGCAAAAATTGCTTGGGTATTTAAAAGCCAGCCATGGAACAGACACGCCAGAGCGTAAAAAAATCACGCTGGTGAAAAAATCCACGTCGGAAATCAAGCAGGCCGACGCCACTGGCAAGGCGCGTACGATTCAGGTGGAGGTTCGCAAAAAGCGCACATTCGTCAAGCGCGATGAAGCCGAAACCCCCGAAGCCGATGCGCCGTTTGAAGAGCGTGCTCCTACAGCTCCCATTCTGGATCAGGCTGAACTTGCCCGTCGCGAAGAAGAAGCCAGGCGCCAAGCAGAATTGATTCGTCGCCAAGAGGAGGAGTTGGCCGAGAAACGCCGCTTACGTGAAGCGCAAGAGGCCAAAGAACGCGAAGCATCAGCCACATCTGACGTTCCTGTGGCCACCAAAGACGAAGACAAAAACGACGCGAAAGCTGCCGTGGCCAAAGCACTTGCGCAAGAACGTGAGGCAGCTGCCAAAGCCAGCGCAGAGGAGGACGCAGCTCGCGCCAAAGACTTGGATTCACGCAGGCGAACCGCGTTGGCAGAGGCCGAAGCCATTCGCTCCATGATGAGCGCGCCCAAGAAAGTATTGGTTGCGAAAAAACCTGTCGTTGAAAAAACCGCATCACCAGACACCAAACCACTGAAGGGCACACTCCACAAACCTACAACTGGCAGTACTTCGCCCAGTGCCAAGCCTTCGGGTTCTGCTACCAGTAAAGAAGGTCAAAAAGAAGTCAAAAGTGCAAAGCTCTCTTCAAGCTGGGCCGACGAACAAGCCAAAAAGAAAGAAATCAAAACCCGTGGCGATGCCAGTGGCGGTGTCGGTCGCAACAGTTGGCGTGGTGGTCCGCGAGGCAAACGCGAACGTGATCGCGAAGAAGCACCGGTGCAAGCTGCGCCAGTCGAAGCCCGTGTTAGTGAAGTACACGTGCCTGAAACCAGCACGGTGGCCGAACGGGCGCACAAGATGGCGGTCA
>JBJTXF010000278.1:0-5648 GCA_046082145.1 Limnohabitans sp.
CGTGCCCAGTTTGTGAAACACCACCAAAGACACCCCCACCAATCCCAGCAACAATCCAAACCATTGGCGTGAACGCACGGTTTCACCCAACAACCAACCCACGCACACTGCCGTCAGCAATGGCTGTAAACCCACCACCAAGGCAGCTACACCAGCAGGTAGTCCCAAAGAGATGGCGACAAATACACCACCCAAGTAGCCTGCATGCAGCAACAAACCAGCGATTCCTATATGCCCCCAATCGCTTGGATGCTTGGGCCATGGTGCTTTGCAGAGAATGGCAATGAACCAAACCAAAGCGATGACAGCCAGATAGCGAACAAACAAAAATGTCAGTGGTTCGGTATACGGCATGCCTAGTCGTGCGCCGATGAAACCCGTGGACCACAAGGCGACGAACAACCATGGAAACCAGCGGTGAAATCGCAGCAACATCAAGGGTAATTAACGCTGAAAAATGACAGAGAATTTCTTAAAGACTGACTGCTCAGCAATGCAAAAATAGCTCACCACCAAGGGTAGAAATCCGGCATATCGCTGGATGCTTTGTCAGTGAACACAGGTGGGCGCTTTTCCAGAAACGCAGATACCCCCTCCTTGCCACTGGTCTGGCTGGCATAAAAAATTGCCAGCGAATCCACCTGATGTGCTTTCAACGGATGGTCTTGCGCAGAATTGCGATAAAGCATTTGTCGCGTCAATGCGATAGCAACAGGACTGTGCGCCAGAATTTGTTTAGCAAGTCGATAGGCCTGTGGCAGCAAATCTTCGCTGCGCACGACTGCCTTCACATATCTTGCCGCCAACAAACTGTCAGCATTCAAGATTTCTCCGCTGTAACACCATTCCAAAGCCGTTGGCAAACCTACTAACCGTGGCAAAAACCAACTTGAACAGGCTTCAGGAGTGATACCTATTTTGTTGAAGACAAAACCGACACGCGCTTTGTCCGAAGCAAGTCTGATATCCATGGCACATGTCATAGTGGCACCTATACCCACAGCTGCCCCATTGATTGCGCCAATAATAGGTTTTTTGCATTCGTACATCGCCAGTACTACTTTACCACCCGAGTCACGAACGCCTTGAACGATTTCTTCTTCGTCAAGTTTGTCTTGCATGTCTTGAAGTGTGGGACGCAATTTCGAGTTCAAACCAAATACATTGCCGCCCACACTTAAATCCATGCCGGCGCAAAAAGCCTTACCCGCACCGGTGACAACGATAACACCCACGTCATCGTCATCACTGGCAGTCTGAAAAGCATCTATGAGTTCGAGTGACATCTCCACCGTGAAAGCATTCAAATGCGCGGGACGGTTAAGTGTCAGTGTCAGGATCTTGTCTTGGATATCGCAAGAGAGCGTGTTGTATGCGTTCATGGAAAACCGCCTAAATACTTATTATCGGATCATCCCGGCGACCGAACGCCGACGCGCTCTTTTGTATACCGTTTTGATTCGCCCAACCAGTTTGACTAAAACGTATCCGAGCAAAGACAAAACCAGCGCAAATGAGGCCATGCCCAACAAAATTGACCATGCAAATGAGGCAACCCATTGAGAAGGCCTTGCAAAAAAAGACACCTCTGATTGCACCCCTTCTCCAAGCATCACTGCACCCAATTGATATGCCAACCATAGCCAAAATCCAATGGTCAAAGGATTGGTGATCATGGTCATCAAAGCAGCCGCAGGTATATTGCCTCGCAACCAGACACAATGGGCAGCAGCGACAAAAATTTGACCAACCGGAACCGCAAACGCCCAGAACAATCCCACGGCCACACCTCGCGCTATGCTTTCGTTTTGCGCCCGCCATAGTTGACTATCGAGCACGCGATGAGCAATCGGTTTTAACCAAGGATGATTAGATAAAAACTCTTTACCTGGCACCCAATGACGCGTCTTTCCCATCCAATCTTCTGGTTCATTTTTCATCATCTACCACACAGTGTGTTTATTTGAGTCCGTTGATCATGTCGATTGTCAACGGCGTTAAACAAGCAGGAATTAGCGACTCAATATTCAGTTTTTTTATGACTATCACAATCTAATTATCAGTAAATACATGATGTAATTGCGTACCGGGACAAGTCTTCGATAGTGTGTTTTGTCGTTACACCTCGTGATTATTGGCCCAGACATTCTTCAATTTCTGATTTTTAAGGTGCTTATGGAAACTGTTGCTCCCTTATGGCTGTGGATCACGTTTGGTGTGATCGTATTGACCTCATTGTTTATTGATTTTGTCGTGTTGAAAAAGCAAGGCGCTCACGACATTGGGGTAGGAGAGGCGCTTAACTGGTCGATCATTTGGATAGCTCTGAGCTTTGTGTTTAACGGTTTGTTTTGGTGGGCCATCAAAGACAGCAGTGGTTCCTCTGCTCTGGCAAATACCAAATCGTTGGAATTTCTCACTGGGTATTTGATTGAAAAGTCACTGGCAGTCGATAATATTTTTGTATTTTTGATGATCTTCACTTATTTTGCTGTTCCGACGCCATTCCAAAAACGGGTACTGATGATTGGCATCGTTGGTGCCATTGTGTTGCGCACCGTGATGATTCTGGCAGGCGGTTGGCTGATGTCTGAGTTCCATTGGGTGCTATATGTGTTTGGTGCATTTTTGGTGCTTACCGGTATCAAAATGTGGTGGGCTGCTGGTAAAGAACCCGACTTAAACAACAACCCAGCGTTGAAGCTTTTGCGCAAATACATGCCGGTCAGCAAACACTATGACAGAGAACATTTTTGGACTGTTGAAAATGGCAAAAAAATCGCTACCCCCTTGTTCATGGTGATTTGTTTGATTGCCTTGACAGATGTGATTTTCGCAGTGGACTCTATTCCAGCCATATTCGCAATCACCAGCGACCCATTCATTGTGCTGACCAGCAATGTGTTGGCTATATTAGGACTGCGGGCCATGTATTTTTTACTAGCTGCTATTGCCCATAAATTTCATTTACTGAACTATGGCCTAGCAGTGATTTTGGTATTCATCGGCACCAAGATCTGCTTGATCGATGTCTACAAAATACCTGTGACTGTGTCCTTGACAGTGGTGATTGGCATACTCGCACTCACCATGGTACTGAGTGTCCGTACCGCCAAGCCTGTGTCGCAGAAGTAAACCTCGCTCATGTTGATCCTTTGAGCAGACGCTGAACCAATGGGTGCTGGACTTTCTTCTCTGTACCTACAGCAAAAAAATGTTCGGTCACGCCTTCGCAAGGGCCAATGCGTTTGACCGCGTAATGCTCAATCAATTCTTCATGTACCCATTCCGCGACCGGAAACACACCCATGCCACTGGAGCCAAAGGTTTTCAACAATGCACTGTCATCAAACTCCCCGACAATTCGTGGGCGAATACCTCTGTGCTCTAGCCAAGCATCTAATCGGTTGCGACTGGCTGTGTGGCTCGTCGGAAGCAACATAGGTAAATCATTGAGGCAATCGGGAAATCGCCGCTTGCTTGTTTTCATCAAAGACGATGTGCCGTACCACGCCATATGGGATGAGCCCAATGCGTGGCTATAGAGTTTGAGATTGGGATTTACTGGGGCTGGCCTGTCAGAGATGACTGCATCCAATTTATGCAATGCCAAGTCACCCAGCAATTCATTGAAATTTCCTTCATGACAAAGCAGATGCAGCTGCGCTTCATTGGCGATTGGCGAAAGCAGACGGTGCACCACCAATTTTGGCAAGCCATCACTGATTCCCAAACGCAATCGAACCACTGGTGCGCTCACGGAATCCCTAACGCGAGAAGGCAGATCTTCCCCCAATTGAAAAATGGCATCAGCCTGCTGCATGGCTACCATACCAGCGTCGGTCAACGCCAACCCCCGCCCTGCAGGCTTGAGCAGTTCACAACCCAAGGATCGCTCCAGTTCACGCACCTGCGCGCTGACGGTTTGTACAGCCATATTGAGCCTGTCTGCTGCCCGCGATATGCCACCCTCTTTAGCCACTACCCAAAAATAGTAGAGATGTTTGTAATTAAATGATGCGCTCATCTTCAGGAATAAAAGGAATGATGATAAGTAATTATCTGCTTTTTTGGAATTCACGCACATCTTAATATGCGCTTGTTCGGGTATTCAAAGCGAGCACAACAATGTCCACTGTTGCGCTTTGACAGCTCGTTTGTTTACATCAAATTCCATTCAACCAATCAGGAGCAACCATGAAATGTCCTCAATGCAAAGATACAGCATTGGTCATGTCTGAAAGACAAGGAATAGAAATTGACTACTGTCCTCAGTGCCGAGGAATTTGGTTGGACAGGGGCGAACTAGATAAGTTGATTGAAAAAGCTTCTTTGACACAGAGTCATGTGACCGCACAAACAGCGTATGTAGCAGCCAACTCAGGCCCCATCCCCGAAAGAGTCGTGTACCGTGATGTTTCACGTCATCGCCACTACAAACAAAAATCATGGCTGAACGAAATTTTTGACTGAAATTCCAACTTATCCCCACCAGCATACGGGGGTATTGAACTCTGTCTCTTGTTTTTATAATGGCTTCAATCTAGGAGTTGTGGTCATGAAAAAACTTTTTTTTATATTTTTTGCGACCGTCAGCTTAACGGCATCTGCTGAATGGGTACTTGTGTCAAAAAACGAATTTGGAACAAATTTGTACGTCGACCCGAATATCAAAATCAAAGGCAATGTCCGTATGTTTTGGCACATGCAAGATTTGTCTACTGCTGACTCACAAGGCGATATGTCTTACAGGGGAATTTGGCAGTATGACTGCACTGAAAAATTACAACGCAATATGCAAGTAGCAGCATTCAAGCTACCTTTGGCTGCCGGCCAAAAGTCTGAAGAAGCCCATCAGCCTTCTGACTGGGTCCCAATAGGTACTGACACCAGCAGTCAAGCCCTTCTCAGTTACGTCTGTTCACTTTGATAAGAACTTCAATGGAGTCTTTTCATGAATGAGGAAAGGCTGTAGGTTTGTGGTCGGGGTGCCATACTTTGTATTTATGCATACAAACCGAATAGTCATTTGAATTCTCAAAAAAACCCAACCATGTACGCAGTGCGAACCAATTTTGCGCTTCAAACCAAGTGAAGTCGACCTTGGCAAACTGTCTCACAAACGGGACGATGGCCGCATCAACCAAACCCCAAGATTGACCGCTGAGAAAAGTCGCTGAGTTCAACTTTTTGTTCAGTTCATGAAGCTGCAAAGCTGCGGTGTCACGGTGTACCATGCCATCCTTTAAACCATAACGCGATGGGTATTTGTAGCGATCAAGGTGGTGTTTGAATAAATCTTCGAATTGGTCTACAAAAGCCAACTGGGTTTTCAAAGTACCAGCGTCCTCGGGCAACCAAGATTGCGGGTCACTTTGCTGCAAAGCCCACAACATAATGTCCATACTTTGTTCAATCAAGCGATCAGGCAATACCAATACAGGCACAGTGCCCTTGGGGGATGCAAGAAGCAGGCTTTGCGGTTTTTGAGCCAGAGCCACCTCGCGCAATTCGCAACGTATTCCAGCAGTCAGCAAAGCCAACCGGGCACGCATGGCATAAGGACACCTTCGAAATGAATAAAGCACCGGAGCATTCAGTGGTAAACAATGTTTGATCAAGTTGTGAGTTTGCGGTTCACCCAAATG
>JBJTXF010000279.1:0-4097 GCA_046082145.1 Limnohabitans sp.
ATGCCCACCCAATTCGCCGTAAGCACTGTTGGCACGTGCCACCATGGCCAAGGCGTTCCAGCGCATCAGCGAGGCCAACTTTTCTTCAATGGCCAAGTCGCCGGGGTAGGGTTGCTGGGCTTCTACAGCAATCGTGTTCACATAGGGTGTGACCAACTCTGGTGACCATTCAATGTGCTGCTGATGAGCTAGCGCGACCAACTGATCCAGCAAATATCTTGCGCGCTCAGGACCGTGAAGTTGCACAACGCCAGCAAAGGCATCGCGCCATTCTGCGGTTTCAATAGGATCGAGGTCGGTGGTTTTTTGCAGCATAACTCTGAGGTGTCAATCTGATGAATGCCTACAAATATAGTGATTAGCGCCCAAAATAGGGTATTTATTTATGCCATTTATATGAACAAATACGACATAAAATGCTTTAAAAATATAGTTTAAAGGTGCTTTATGTCGATAGACAGCATAGATTACAAAATTTTGGCGGAGTTGCAAGAGGATGCGTCATTGACCAATGTCGAGCTCGCACGTCGGGTGCACTTGTCTGCGTCACCTTGCCTCAGTCGTGTCAAAGCCTTAGAGGCAGCTGGCGTGATACAGCGTTATGTGGCGCTCACGCATCCGCAGTCGCTAGGACTAGGGCTGAATGTATTCATCTCTATCAGTTTGAAAGAGCAGACCAAATCTGCACTGGCTGAGTTCGAGCAAAGAATTGCTGAACACGATGAAGTGATGGAGTGCTATTTGATGACGGGTGATTCAGACTATTTGATTCGGGTTGCCATCGCCGATATGTCTGCGCTGGAGAAATTCATACTCGAACAACTCACGCCTATTCCGTGCGTAGAAAAAATTCGCAGCAGTTTTGCGCTCAAGCAAGTGCGATATAAAACCGCATTGCCACTCAAGCAGGCAGTCGCGTAAAGCAGCAAACTGAGTCAAAGTAACTTGCTTGCATTGCCGTTACTGCTATAGCTTATTTTTTTTCAGCCTTGACCAGCGCTTTTTTCAAATCTTGGTATTCCTCACATTGCTGACCACAAATCTTTTCGAGTGATACCAGCAATTCTTTGGCTTTGGATAGTTCTTTGTTTTGTACGTAAGCGATGCCCAAGTACTCGTGCGCGCCACGGTGTTGCGGATCAATGCGAAGTGCTTCCTTGTAATTAAAGATGGCTTCCGGGTAGCGTTTGGCATTGCGAAGGCTAAAGCCCAGCAAGTTGTATCCGTCTGCATTATTGGGATTGGCTTTGACGAATTTCTCTAGCGTAGAAATAGCAGCCGACCAATCTTTTTTTTCTATTTGACTTTTGGCTGCACCCAGGTCAGATCCTGCTTCTGCGGGCCCTGAAATATCAGCCGCTTGCAGGTGAAATATTTGAAAACAAAATACAACAGCTGTGCAATAGATTTTTTTCATAGGCAAAGGTTTGTCAGTCGATGAATTCAGTATTTACATTATGCAGATAATAAGAGGCTGAGCAAGTCAATGACTGACCGATGACATACCTACTTCTGGAGCCCGTTTCTCATGAAACTCACACCCGAGCAGCACGCTGAATTTGACCGCGAAGGTTACCTTTTTTTTCCTGGTCTGTTCACACCAGAAGAAACGCAAACATTGGTTCAAGAGGTCCCACATCTTTATAGCCGACGGGAAGCCTATAACGTGAGAGAAAAAGGCAAGGATGCCGTGCGTACCAATTTTGCGGCGCACATGTATTCAACACCCTTTGCCAAATTGGCTCGCCATCCACGCATGATCGGTCCGGTTGAGGATCTGTTCGGCGAGAAACTCTACATGCACCAATTCAAGATCAACGGAAAAATGGCTTTTGAGGGCGATGTTTGGCAATGGCACCAAGACTATGGCACTTGGCTTAACGACGACATGATGCCAACTGAACGCGCCATGAATGTGGCGATTTTTTTAGACGATGTGAACGAGTTCAACGGCCCCTTGATGTTTATTCCGGGCAGTCACAAAAAAGGTGTGGTTGATGCCAAACACGATTTAACAACCACCAGTTACCCATTGTGGACGGTTGACAATGATTTGATTTCGCAATTGGTTGATCGAGCGGGTGGAAAACAAGGTGGCATCGTCAGTCCCACGGGCCCTGCTGGCTCGATGATTTTGTTTCACAGCTGTTTGGTTCATGCCTCAGCCAGCAACCTTTCCCCTTGGAACCGTGTCAGCGTCTATTTGAGTTTGTGCGCAGTATCAAACCACATCCGCCGGCATAAACGCCCCGAATACATTGCGCACCGCGATTTCACCCCGATTGAATGCTTGCCTGACGATTGCCTGCTGTGTGATTACCCGGTGGATTTACCTTGGGCCAAAGGATTGCCTGCCAGCGCTTGGGTTACGACGGATGTTCCTTTTGACCAAACGCAAGAAGCCGCATGAGTTTGCATCTGCAATTGCAGCAGCGTGCTGCAAACCATCACCCCGTGCGAGTGGTGCTGATTGGTGCTGGCAAGTTTGGCGCCATGTATTTGTCTCAAGTGCCTCGTACACCTGGTGTGCATTTGGTGGGCATTGCAGATTTGTCTATGGAAAACGCCCGCACCAACTTGGCCCGAGTCGGTTGGCCAGCGCACCAAGCCAGCGCTAAAAATTTAGACGATGCCCTCAAGCAAGGACTGACCTTTCTGACGCAGGATTGGCAGATGCTGGTGTCGCATCCCATGGTGGATGTGGTGGTGGAATGCACAGGTAACCCGATTGCAGCTGTTGAACATTGCTTAGCTGCTTTTGCGCATGGCAAACATGTGGTGAATGTCACGGTTGAAGCCGATGCATTCTGCGGCCCCTTGTTGGCTCGAAAAGCAACCCAAGCTGGGGTGGTGTATTCCTTGGCGTTTGGGGATCAGCCTGCGTTGATTTACGATTTGGTGGATTGGGCCAGAACCTGTGGATTTCCCGTGACTGCTGCGGGTCGCGGTCACAAATGGTTGCCGCATTTTTGCGAGTCGACACCGGACTCGGTTTGGGGCAATTACGGCCTCACGCCGGAACAAGCCGCGCGTGGTGGCTTGAATCCCAAAATGTTCAACAGTTTTTTAGATGGCTCCAAACCGTCTATTGAATGCACCGCTGTGGCGAATGCAACGGGTTTGCAAGTGCCGTCCAATGGGTTGCTTTACCCGCCAGCCAGCATCGAGGACATTCCATTTGTCACGCGCCCCAAAAGCGAAGGTGGCGTGCTAGAGCAAAAAGGCATGGTCGAAGTGATTTCTTCCCTCGAAGCAGATGGTCGCGTGATTCCCTACGACATCCGCATGGGAGTTTGGGTCACGGTGGAAGCTGAAACCGACTACATCAAGCATTGCTTTGAGGAATACAACGCACACACCGATCCCTCGGGACGTTATTTCACGCTTTACAAACGTTGGCATTTGATTGGGTTAGAGGTGGGAATGTCAGTGGCCAGTGTGGCCTTGCGTGGTGAAGCAACCGGTGTGGCGCAAGGTTGGCATGCCGATGTGGTAGCCACCGCAAAACGGGACCTCAAAGCCGGTGAAATGTTGGACGGCGAGGGCGGTTACACCGTATGGGGCAAGTTGCTACCCGCGAAAACCTCTGCTCACTTGGGCGGATTACCCTTGGGATTGGCGCATCAAGTGAAGCTGGTTCGCGATGTCAAAAAGGGTCAATCACTGTGCTGGGACGATGTGGCCATGGATGCCGCATTGCCTGCTTATAGAGTCAGACGTGACATGGAAGCGCTGTTCAAAATATGAATTTGTTAGGCTTCAGTGTTTGGACAATTCGCTGCGCAATACTTTCATCAACAGCATCCATTCCCCGCCGTTTTGGACGGTAAAGGTGAACCTCTCGTTCATCCCATTGTTCATCTCTATTTCATGCCAATGGGGAAACAATGAAAAACCACTTTTGCGAACTGCTGTGTCGGTGAATGAAATTTCAATATGGATGAAGGAAATGGGTTCATTACTGTCAAACGACTTGAAATACAAACCATCAGACAGTAGATACAACACGCCGGTGGGTAAGGAGAACCGACTGGTGGTGTTGGCTGGACCGTAGGCAATGATAGTTTTGTTAATCAGTTCTACCGGGATGGTCTGTT
>JBJTXF010000280.1:0-4716 GCA_046082145.1 Limnohabitans sp.
AGAATCCAAAAAATCGACTGCTGAACGTAAGACACCCGAGTTCGGCAGCGCCGAAGACTTTCAACTGCAACAAGCGCTTAACCATTTGAAACGCCAGCCGGTCAAAATCAGCAAAACCATGACCGAACGCCCGCCAGAAAAAAAGGAACAGTAAAGGGTGAATGATGCCCAACTGTTGCGTTATTCGCGCCATATCCTGCTCAATGAGTTAGGAGACTCCGGACAAGAAAAGCTGCTCAACAGCCATGCACTTATCATGGGTGCAGGCGGTTTAGGCTGTGCAGCGGCCTTGTATTTGGCCGCTTCGGGTGTGGGTCGAATCACTGTGGTCGACCACGACAGGGTGGACCTCACGAATTTGCAACGTCAAATCGCTCACACCACCGAACGCATTGGCATGCCCAAAGTAGCATCGGCACGCGATTCGATGTTGGCATTGAACCCAGACATTGATGTGCAAGTGTTCGAGCATCGCGCAGATGCAAATTGGTTAAATCTACAATTGGCCAAGGTTGATGTGGCGCTGGACTGCACAGACAACTTCGCCACCCGTCATGCATTGAACGCCGCCTGCGTGGCCCATGCCGTGCCATTGGTCAGCGGTGCGGTGATCCGGTTTGACGGACAACTCACCACTTATGATGCTCGCCAAGCGCTGTCACCTTGTTATGCCTGTGTGTTTCCGCCGGATGACGCGCCAGAGGAAGTCAGCTGTGCCACCATGGGTGTGCTCGCGCCTTTGGTCGGCGTGTTTGGCAGTTTGCAAGCCGCTGAAGCCCTCAAATTGTTGGCAGATATCGGCGGCTCATTAGCGGGGCGTTTGCAATTGCTCGATGGTCACGATTTGAGCTGGACCGAAATGCGCTTGCAGCGCCAAACCGACTGTCCGGTTTGCAGTCACCGTCCTATCACATAGTGCTGCACCTGAACATCCATGCCCCCTTCCTCTGAAACCAAAGTCTCTTGGCTTGCCAATTTGAACCCCGCTTTCAGCGCTACCGCCACACTGGCATGGTTTCGCTGATCAATCCGGCACAGCATGCGTACTTGGGGCCAATGTTCTCGCACAAAGGCAGTGAGTGTTTGTACCGCTTCAACGGTGCGGCCCTGCCCTTGAAAAGCTTTGGCGCACCAATACCCCAACTCCCAGGTTTGGGGGTCTTGTTCCATGCGATGGAAACCCACGCTGCCCACCAGTTGACCAGTGTCAATGTCCCACATCAACAACGGCCAACGCAAGCCCATCACCCAAGCGGCATAACAGGTTTGACAATAGTCTTCAGATATATCGGCTGATTGCGGTTGTTGCGCCCAAGGCAGCGAATCTGGCCATTGCCGCAATTGGTCCAAGGTGGACGCTATGGCTGGGTACAAACAAACACCCTCACCCGGCATCGGACAGCGCAACCACATGCGCGGTGTTGGCAACGCCTGGGCAAACACCGCATCGCTCATGCGTTGACGATCCAGCCTTCCAGCGGGTCCATGTCAGCCGGCAATCCATACAAGGCATCACCGCGCGCGTATTGTTGTTGTGCCCAGCCGGCCTGCAACATGCAAATCACCGCGTCCAGGCTGTCACCGCTGGCATCATGGACCAATGTGTCCGCCATGGACGCACTGAGTTTCAAGCGCAATGGCACATCGTCATGGCCCCAGACCAAGGCATGCAACAAGTTTTTGCGTGCGACCCAACGCTCGGTGTTATGTTTGGCCACGGTATCGTTCTTGTAACTTTGTCTTTGCAACACACGACGCGCCCACATGCCAGGGTAAGTTTCCAACGCCACACGCTGCGGGTCGCCGTCATGCAAACCGGGGAAATGCACGCCAGCCTGCAACAACAACGGCACACCTGCATGCATCATGAACGCCACGGGCGGGTTGACCCATTTCATGGAGGGGCTCGAACCGGCCGGTAGGTCTGTGGCGCGGTGAGCAAATTTCCCTCCCACGGGGCGCGCTTGGCAAAACTGTGCAAACGCTTGACGGATTTGCTCGCGACTGAGTTGCGCGTAGTGCTGCATACAGGCATGCCATGCGGTGGGCCAACCCAGACAGAGCACCAATTCACGCGGCAAGCCAAATGGCAAATCAAAACCGCCCACCCAATCGCGATTGATTTGCAAGCCGTCTGCAACTGCAGACAACGTGGGAATTCGCTCAAGCGCCTTCAAAGACACCCGATCACCTGTAAATTCACCCCATGCCAAGACGATGGGTTTGCGCTTGGAGGGGCTGCTGCTGAAATCGCAACCCAGCAACCGCGTCATGTCCCACCGCCGCTGGCAAACAGGGCGCGCATGCGCTTAGTTTTTTTGTGGAATCAGCGCCAGAAACTCGCGCCGCAATATCGGGTCTTTCAAAAACGCCCCGCGCATGACCGAATTGATCATGCGGCTGTCCAAGTCCTTGACACCCCGCCAGGCCATGCAAAAGTGCGAAGCCTCCATGACCAACGCCAAACCATCGGGTCGTGTTTTTTGTTCGATCAAATCGGCCAGTTGAACCACCGCCTCTTCCTGAATTTGGGGCCGCCCCATGACCCATTCGGCCAATCTGGCGTATTTGGACAGGCCAATCACATTGGTGTTTTCGTTGGGCAACACGCCTATCCAAATCTTGCCAATGATGGGGCAAAAATGGTGACTGCAAGCGCTGCGAACCGTGATCGGACCAACGATCATCAATTCGTTCAAACGTGCGGCGTTTGGAAATTCGGTGATGTCAGGGGACGAAACATACCGACCGTGAAAAACTTCCTTGACATACATCTTGGCCAGGCGTTTGGCGGTTTCGTTGGTGTTGTGATCGTTGTCGGTATCGATCACCAAGCTCTCCAAGACATCCTGCATTTTGTCTTCTACTTCTTGTAGCAAACCTTCGAGTTCACCCGGTTGTATGAATTCAGCAATATTGTCGTTAGCGTGAAAACGCTGCTTGGCCGCTTTGACTCGCTCGCGGATTTTGACGGAGATGGGTACGCCCTGATCGACTAAAGAGGTGGACATATTGAAAAGAATCTGTATGGAATGGAAAGAATACTAACAGCCACCCATTTCAGCTCAGCCATGCTTGATACAAGACCTTTTGTCACTGAGGTTGGCATGCCCTCAGCAAACGAATGGTGCTCAAGCCGGCTTGGGTTCTGGGTTGCGCAAGCGAATGTGCAACTCACGCAATTGCTTTTCGTCGACCCATGACGGTGCTTCGGTCAACAAACACTGCGCGCGCTGGGTTTTGGGAAAAGCGATCACATCGCGTATTGATTCTGCGCCGGTCATCAGCGTGACGATGCGGTCCAAGCCAAAGGCCAATCCACCGTGCGGGGGCGCACCGTATTGCAAGGCGTCCAGCAAAAAACCAAACTTGATTTTGGCTTCTTCAGGCGTGATCTTGAGGGCATCAAACACCTTTTGCTGCACATCGGCACGGTGAATACGCACCGAGCCGCCGCCAATTTCCCAGCCGTTGAGCACCATGTCATAGCCCTTGGCAATACATTTTTCTGGGGCAGTGACCATCCAGTCTTCGTGCCCGTCTTTGGGCGCTGTGAACGGGTGGTGCACGGCGCTGTAGCGCTGGGCTTCCTCGTCGTATTCGAACATCGGGAAATCCACCACCCACAAAGGGGCCCATCGGTCTTCAAACAAACCCTGTTTTTTCGCGAATTCACTGTGGCCAATTTTCAAACGCAGCGCACCGATGGCATCGTTAACGATGTTGGCTTTGTCAGCGCCGAAGAAGAGCAGATCGCCGTTTTGTGCACCTGTGCGACTCAAGACATCGGCGATGGCTTTGTCGTGGATGTTTTTCACGATGGGTGACTGCAAGCCATCACGGCCAGCGGCCACATCGTTGACCTTGATCCAAGCCAAACCTTTGGCACCATAAATCTTCACAAACTCGGTGTAACTGTCGATGTCGCCTCGGCTCATTTCGCCGCCATGGGGCACGCGCAAGGCAACGACGCGACCGCCAGGGGTGGTGGCTGGTGCGCTGAAGACTTTGAAATCCACGTCGGCTATCACATCGGTGAGTTCGGTGAATTCAAGCTTGACGCGCAAATCAGGTTTGTCAGAGCCGAAACGGTGCATGGCCTCGCTATAAGCCATGATCGGAAAATCGCCGAGCTCAATGCCAAGCGTTTCGACAAACACGCCTTTGATCATGTTCTGGAACAAAGCGCGAATTTCTTCCTCGTCCATGAACGATGTCTCGATATCAATTTGGGTGAATTCGGGCTGGCGATCAGCGCGCAAATCTTCGTCTCGAAAACATTTGGTGATTTGGTAATAACGGTCGAAACCGGAGACCATCAACAACTGTTTGAACAACTGGGGAGACTGAGGCAAGGCAAAAAAGTATCCATCATGTACACGGCTCGGCACCAAATAATCACGAGCGCCTTCGGGCGTGCTTTTGGTGAGCATGGGGGTTTCGATGTCGACAAAGCCGTTCGCATCCAAAAATTTGCGCACGGCCATGGCCACCTTGTAACGCAGCATCAGGTTTTTTTGCATGTAAGGTCTGCGCAAATCCAGCACTCGGTGCGTCAGGCGGGTGGTTTCCGACAGGTTGTCGTCGTCCAAAGGGAAAGGCGGCGTCACCGACGGGTTGAGCAAGGTGAGTTCGTAGCACAAGACTTCGATTTTTCCACTTTTCAAGCTGTCGTTGACAGTACCCTCGGGACGCAAGCGAACCAAACCTTTGATT
>JBJTXF010000281.1:0-3910 GCA_046082145.1 Limnohabitans sp.
CTTGAATGCCGTACCACTCGGCCCCCTTCGATCTTATAATCTTGGGGTTAAGTTTTTTATGATTTTTTATCCGCTTAGCCTAGTCCTGTCGAACGCTGAGGCATCGCTCAGAAAAGCAAGGAAATGACCATGACTAGAAAAACCTGTGCATATTTGAAGTTCCACAGAACCTCTTTTAACTCGCAACGGTGTCTTCAGTACTGGTCTGCCGTGTTTAAATTCCGGCAGATTGATTGTTATCTAATATGCGATCTAGAACCTCCGGCTATGCCGTCGAGCCCAAGCGCCAGACCTCTCAAATCTGACGTAGGCTTGCGAGAGCAACTTGTCGGCCGATTGGCGCCGAATTGGTTAAACGCAGGCGCGGCACATCTGACATGTACCACAGCCCGTTGTTTTGGGAAACGGTTCGCACCGTGGTGCCGGACTATGCCCATCGCCGGGCACAACTCAGGGACGAAGCATTGCCTCAGTGGGCGTGAAGCGGTAGATGCCGTCAGCCGTCAGGCTGCGGTGCAATTCGCCGCCAAACCACAGGCAATGCAAATGCGCCAAAGATTCGCCCAAGGCGAACGTGGTTTGATGGGAATCGAGTCGACGTTTAAACAAAACAGCCATGGCGTCCATGGCGTCCATGGCGTTCATGCCCTCTTGATTGAAAGCTTGACGCAAATCATTCAACCGGTCTTGGTGGTGGTACAACAATTGCGCAATCCGTTGGTGCAAGCCAGTGAATGGCTTGCCATGCGACGGCAACACCAAACAATTCGCAGGCAACTCGGTGTAGCGGTTCAAGGACTGCATGAACAGACGCAACGGGTTTGCTTGAGGTTCGGTGTCGTACACGCTGATGTTGCTAGAGATGCGCGGCAGCACCATGTCACCACTGATCAACACATTGAGAGCAGGGCAATGCAGCGCCATGTGTTCCGGGGCATGGCCATAGCCGCTGATGCAATGCCAATCATGGTCGCCAATGCGCAAGACCAAGCCATCGGTCAAACGCACAAATTGCGACGGCAACGCAGGTACCATGTGCACAAATTGCAAGCTGCGGTCAGTCAGTGCGGCCAACACTTCTGGATCGCGCAAGCCGTGTGATTTGAAAAAAGCTTGTGATTGGCTGCCATGTGCGGGGGGGGCTGGTTGATCAATGTGCGGGCAGTGAGGTAGTCGGTGGCGCTGATGTACAGCGGCACTTGCCAATGCATGCACAACCAATGCGCCAATCCCAAGTGGTCGGGATGCAAATGCGTGACGCAGACCCTCAGCACTGGCAAACCCATCAACACATGTTCGAACACCTGTTGCCACTGTGCGCGGGCATCTGGGTTGTCCAAACAACAATCAACAATGCACCATCCATCCACCCCGTCCAAGTGGTCGCGGATTAACCACAGGTTGATATGGTCCAAAGCGAAAGGAAGCGCCATTCGCAGCCAGTGAACGCCGGGGGCAACCGTGAGATGAGAACCGGCGGCTGGCAATGCATCCCCGAGCGGGTAATGCAATTCTTTTTCATGCAAATTCATACCGAGCTATTTTGCTTGATAATTGACGTTTACGTAAACGTTAAACGTCTTTCACTGTCTTCATGGCGACCCAATTCACCATCCGCGATCTGGCCAGAGAATTTGACCTGACCACCCGTGCCATTCGTTTTTACGAAGACATGGGGCTGTTGCGACCTGAACGTCTCGGCCCCGGCGGTAGAAACCGTGTTTACAGCGCCAGAGAACGGGCCCGCTTGCGTTTGACCTTGCGCGCCAAGCGTTTGGGCTTGTCGTTGATGGAAGCCAAAGACATCATTGACATGTACGACAGCCCACGCGACACCGTGGCGCAGTTGGAAAAATTCATCACCGTGCTGGCTGAGCACCGAAAACAACTCGAAAACCAGATGCGCGAAATCCAAGCCAATCTGGATGAAGTCAAACAACATGAAAAAGAGGCCAAACAATTGATGGCCAAATACCGACGCAACGACAACCACTGACCTATGCAAACGCCACTCATCCACTTGTTTGATAACAACCGCGCATGGGCCGACCGCATGACCCGTGAACGTCCGGGGTTTTTCGAGAAACTGGCGCGACAGCAATCCCCCAAATACTTGTGGATCGGTTGCTCTGACAGCCGGGTTCCAGCGAATGAAATCATCGGCTTAGACCCCGGTGAAGTGTTCGTGCACCGCAACGTGGCCAATTTGGTGGTGCATTCCGATTTGAACGCGCTGTCGGTGATTCAATTCGCGGTGGAACATTTGAAGGTGGAGCACATCATGGTGGTCGGTCACTATGGCTGCGGTGGCGTGATGGCTGCGGCGCGCGGCATGCGCATCGGCCTGGCAGACAACTGGTTACGACATGTGCAGGATGTGCATTTGCGGCATCGCCAGCGCTTGAACCATTTGCCTCAGCCTGAATTAGAAAATGTGTTGTGTGAAATGAACGTGATCGAGCAGGTGGGTAACGTGGCCTTGTCCAACGTGATGCAAGACGCATGGGCGCGAGGTCAAAAGGTCAGCGTGCATGGCTGGGTGTATGGCCTCAAAGATGGTCTGGTGAAAGATTTGCAAGTCAGCATGAGCCATTCAGAAGAAGTGGTTGAAGTCTTTCGCCATGGCTTTAAGCGTTACCCACGCGCCAACCCTTGAATTTGTATCACTATGTTTCCGCAGCGACTCGACTCCACCGTGGCTTATGGCATTGCGAAAGCCATGATGGATGGCTTTAACCGGCACTACCAATTATTTCGACAAGAGTCTGCCAAAGCCAAATCACGCTTTGAACAACAAGATTGGCATGGACAACAACGCGCTCAGCGCGAGCGCATAGAGTTTTACGACTTGCGTGTCAAAGAATGTTCAGCCCGCTTGGAAATCGAATTTCAAGCGGCACAACAGTCCCCTGACATATGGCAACAGGTGAAACTGCACTACATCGGTTTGCTGGTCGATCATTTTCAACCTGAATTGGCAGAAACCTTTTTCAACTCGGTCACTACCAAGATATTGGACCGCAGTTATTTCCAAAACGAATTCATTTTTGTGCGACCAGCGGTCAGCACCGAGTACATCGAAAGCGATGATCCACAGGCTTTACCTACCTACCGAGCTTGGTATCCAAGCCCTGATAATTTGCATGAAACGATTGTGCAAATCGTCAAGCATTTCAACCTGAAGCTTGAATTCGCAGACTTGCCAAGAGATGCGCACGATATTTTGCGCAACGTGCAAATGCGTTTGGATCAAACCCGCTTGCGTGCCAATTTTCAAATACAGGTATTGAGCAGTCTGTTTTACCGCAACAAAGCCGCGTATATCGTGGGCAAAGTCATCAATGGATTTGTGGAGATACCTTTTGCCTTGCCGATCTTGCACGACCTCGACGGGCAATTGGTGATTGATGCGGCGTTGTTTGGCGAAGACGATTTTTTGATGTTGTTCAGTTTTGCACGTGCCTATTTTTTGGTAGACATGGATATTCCTTCAGCGTATGTGCAATTTCTTCGCAGTCTGATGCCACGCAAGCCCCGCGCTGAAATCTACAACGCTTTGGGACTGGCCAAGCAGGGCAAGACCTTGTTTTACCGCGACTTGCTCTACCACCAACGCCACAGTACCGACAAGTTTCGCATTGCGCCGGGCATCAAAGGCATGGTCATGTTGGTGTTTGATCAGCCGTCATTTCCATTCGTGTTCAAGGTCATCAAAGACTTTTATCCGCCACCCAAAGATACTTCGCGCGAGCAAATTCAGGGCAAATATTTGTTGGTCAAGCAACACGATCGGGTGGGGCGCATGGCCGACACCTTGGAATACAGCAACGTGGCTTTTCCGCGTGAGCGGTTTGAAGATGAATTGATTGAGGAAATTCAAAAATATGCCCCGAGCCAAATTGAAATCAAT
>JBJTXF010000282.1:0-8369 GCA_046082145.1 Limnohabitans sp.
CCACTCCCTGCTGGCGATACACCACTTGTCCAATATAAAGCGTCGAGTTGCCAATGACTTGCGGAATGATGTAATCACCCAGCGTGAGTGAGAAGGTAAAGATGGATCCTGCGGCTACACCGGGTGTGGCAAGGGGAAGAATGACTTGTCTGAATGTTTGAGCCGGTTTTGCACCCAAATCTGCTGATGCTTCTAAGTAAGAGCGTGGGATGCGCTCTATGGCTGCCATGATTGGCAAGACCATGAATGGCAACCACATATACACAAATACAATGAATGTTCCCAGCGGCGAGAAGCTCAATGAACTGCCACCTACAACAGGTGTGTTCAGCAGACCATCAAGCAGCCATTTGAAATGTAAATTTTCAAGTACCCATGAAATCGCGCCTTCTTTGGCAAGTAGCAATTTCCAGGCGTAAACACGAACCAAGTAGCTTGACCAAAGAGGCAACATCACAGCAACATAGAACAAGGCTTTTTGTGGGCCGCGAGCATATCGCCCCATGTAGTAAGCCAATGGAAACCCGAGCAAGGTGCAAGTCACAGTCACTGTGCAAGCCATTAAGGTGCTGCGAATGGCCACATCCAAGTTGGCTGGGGCAAAGATTTCAATGAAGTTATTCAAACTGACATCGCGAATCACTTGCCCAGTGAAGTCATCTTAGCGAAAAAAACTGTTGGCCAATAAGCTCAACAAAGACCCTAGGTAAATGATGCCAAACCATAGTAGCGGTGGGGTCAGCAGCAATGTCCACAGTAATCCGCGGCGGGTATAAAGATATGTGGACAACCGTTCAATCAAGTACTGCGGCATGAAGAACGGAGTGGCGGCTCGCATAATGTCAAACGTTTTGCTCAATCGCATGAACAGCTGTGCGGTCCCAAAAAAGTCGAACACGTGTTCCAGTTGGCGGTGCTTTGGGCCAAACTTGCACCGGTAAATCCACAATCAATGGGTTTGGTCCAGTGTCAGCTTGTACGTACAAACGCCAAAAAGAACCAAAATAGCGCAATGTGAGCACTGTGCCCACGGATTGTGGCGTAGCTTGCAAGTTACCATCACCTATTTCAATGCGTATGTGTTCGGGCCGAATCATCACTGCTTGGTCTGGAGAATACAGTTGCGCGTCTGACCCTTGCAGCAGATTGGCAGCGCCAACAAAATCTGCGACAAAATGGTTAGATGGTCGGTTATACAAATCATCGGGCGTAGCAACCTGTAGGAAGCGGCCTTGGCTGAAAACACCGATTCGATCGCTCATGGAAAGAGCTTCATGTTGATCGTGGGTGACAAAAATAAAGGTGATGCCCAGTTTGCGCTGCAAGCTTTTGAGTTCTGCTTGCATTTGCTCTCGCAATTTGAGATCAAGTGCACCTAAAGGTTCATCTAGCAAAAGTACCTTGGGTTCGTTAACCAAAGCGCGTGCCAAAGCGACACGCTGGCGTTGACCACCTGATAATTGCGACGGTTTGCGATTTGCTACGTCGGGAAGTTGAACTGTTTCAAGCAGTAAAAGGGCTTTTTTCTCGCGGTTGTATTTGTCTACCCCTCGTACCATCATTCCATAAGCCACATTTTCAAGAACTGTCATATGAGGAAACAGTGCATAGTCTTGAAATACTGTATTGACAGGACGCGAGTAAGGGGGTAGTCGGCTCACATCTTGGCCTTCAATGCATATTTGTCCTTTGGACGGTAAGGTGAAGCCGCCAATCATGCGCAGGCAGGTGGTTTTACCGGAACCTGAAGGACCTAACAAGGTAAAAAACTCGCCTGGAAATACCTCCAAGTTGACTTCAACGACTGCATGCACATTTTTTCCTGATGTTGCAAACACGCAGGACACATCTCGCAAACTGACAGCAGCAATCATCCAAACACCTTTATTCAATCGTCAGAAAACCGAGCTGGTAGCGTGTAAAGCCACCAGCTCGCGAGTCAATGCTTACCGTCCGCCGAGAATGGCGATATAGTCTGAAACCCACTTGTGGTAGGGGATGCATTGGTTGTTTTGTGTTTTGCATTGGGCCGTTGGAGTACGCCAAAAAGAGATGCGGTCGAAGTCGTTATAGCCTTGGCGAGCACATCCATCGTCACCCAATAATTTATTGCCTTTACATGCCGCAGGCACAGAAGGCACAGAGCCGAACCAAGCTGATAAATCACCTTGCAGCTTGGGATTCAAAGAATGCTCTAGCCACATGTAAGCGCAATTGGGGTGCTTGGCTTCCATGTGCATCATGGTGGAGTCGGCCCAACCTGTTGAACCTTCTACCGGGACAACAGTGGCAATGGGTGCTTTTTTAGAGCCCAGGATGTTGGCCTGGAATTGCCAACTGCTGGAGGCAACGACCCCCTCATTGGTAAAGTCATCTATTTGTACAAAAGCATCATGCCAATACTTACCAACAATTTTGCGCTGGGCGCGTAATAAATTCAATGCAGCTTTGTATTGGTTTTCATTGAGCTCATATGGGTCCTTGATACCCAAGGCTGGATTTTTTTTCATCAGATAAAGAGCTGCATCAGCAATGTAAATGGGACCATCAAAAGCTTGAACTCGCCCACTGTTGCTCTTGCCATCAGGTAAGGTTTGTTCCTCGAATACCACGCTCCAACTGTTGGGTTTTTTGTCGCCAAAAACCTTGGTGTTGTACATGAGTACATTCCAACCCCATTGATAGGGAACACCGTAATGGATGTTGTTTTCGTAGTGCCAAGGCGCTTTTTGCAAGCGAGTGTCGATGTTTTTGTAGCTGGGGATCAAGCTGGTATTGATAGGCTGAACTTTTTTACCGCGAATCAGTCTGGTGCTGGCATCCCCAGAGGCTGTGACCAAATCGAAGCCACCCTCATTCATCAGCGCAACCATTTCGTCTGAGGTGCCAGCTGTTTTCACATTGACTTTGCAACCACTGGATTTTTCAAACCCCGTGACCCAATCGAAGTTTTTGTCAGTCGCTCCGCGTTCAATGTAGCCAGCCCATGCGACGATATCGACTTGACCTTCACCTTTGCCGATTTTTTTCAGCTTATTCTGTGCTTGACTAGTAACCGAAAGCCCCATCAGGCCAATTGCAATTGCTGCGTACTTCAGTTGCTTCATATCTTCTCCACACTTTCGGGTTGAATCGAATCCACAGCAGGTTTGTGCACGCGCTGGGGGGATTGGTGTTTCTTGAACATGCAAGACACATTTCGCAATGTATGCCTTGACCAGTGTGTTTGCAAAGTTCAAAATTCAGTGCTCTTCCAATCTAAAAAAAAGATATGAAGGGTTAACCCTTCACATTGCACCTGCATGCAACGTCACATCACCATCAAACAATTCAGGTACTTTCTTGCTGTATCGGAAACCAACTCGGTTGCAGCCGCAGCACGCATGATCAATATTGCGCAATCTGCTGTGACAAAAAGTGTGCTGGAACTGGAAGATGCTTTAGGTGTGAAATTGTTCGAGCGCACAGCCAAAGGCATGGTCTTGACGCAAGATGGACAGCGCTTTCAGGTCAGCGCTCGCAAAGTGATTTCAGCTGTGGCTGAAGCAGGACAACTTGGCCGTGGGAAATCTGAATTGTTGTCAGGAAATTTGACCATCGGTGTAACTAGCCTGGTGGCTGGCTACTATTTAGTTGATTTGTTTGCACGTTTTCAACGTTCGCATCCTTCGGTTGTCATATCAGTGGTTGAAGACACGCCGCAGTTTTTAGAACATTTGCTCATCAATGGTGAAGTTGACATGGCCATCATGGTTTCAAATGCATTGGGTGATCCACAGGCGCTTGAAGTCGAGACTCTCACGCGTTCTCCAAACAGGGTGTGGATGGCATCTGGACACCCCTTGACCGACAAAAGTGAACTGAGTTTGAAAGAATGTTCCACATATCCTTTCGTTATTTTGGAGGCAGACAGAATTGAAACTGTGATCAGTTCGATTTGGTTGCGTCATGGCTTGCAAACGTCAGTACTGATGCGCAGCAGTTCCCTGGAGGCAGTGCGCTCATTGGTTGGCATTGGTGCGGGTATCGCTGTACTGCCTGATTTTCTTTATCGACCTTGGACGCTTGATGCAGAGCATGTCGAGGTGCGTCAATTGCGCGACGCAGTTCCTACGATTGATGTCGGTCTGGTTTGGCGTCGCGGCTCGCGCAGCCGTCAGGTTGTCACGGAATTTATTGAATTAGCGCGAAGAGACAGAAAATCTAAATATTCCGACTGATTTCATACCTGTTCAACCACGCGTTTTGAAATATGCGCCAGTGCTGCTTCAACTTGGTCAATCAGTATCAGACACAAATCACCAGATTGTAATTTTTCCAGTGCGTGGTCAATCGCCTTGAACTCGCCCTGTATATCAGCGATATCACGGGTCAAGCTGGCACCTTGTAAACCTTCACGCAATAAAGCGATGACTTCACCATTGGTGCGGCCTCTTTGGCAAGCATCTTCAAAAAGTATGACGCGTTCAAAAGCCTCACCAATCACACGGGTTTGTTCGCGGATATCTTCATCTCGTCGGTCACCGGCACCACTGATCACCACACTGCGTTCTTTAGCAGGTAAATTGCTGACCGCTTGAACCAATGCCTTGATGGCATCCGGGTTATGCCCGTAGTCCGCAATGACCGTAGCCCCTTTGTAACTGAACATATTGAAGCGTCCGGGCACGGCTTGAGAATCACTGAAAAAAGTTGACAAACCTTGGCAAATGTTAGCCCAAGATAAATTGATTGCCCAAGCTGCGGCAATCGATGCCATTGCGTTTTCTATTTGAAATCCAATCGCACCATCTTGCGTGAATGGCACCTCACTCAATGCAATACGAATGTGCTGAGAGCCCTCCTGAGCCACAATGTGCCCGTTTTGCACAAACAGAACCCTTTTGCCTTGGGCTCGGTGTGTAGCCAACACGGGGTGGTGCGGATCGATCGCAAAAAAGGTCACTTTTCCAGCGCAATTTTGTGCCATGGCTGCCACCATCGGATCACTGGCGTTAAGCACTGCTGTTCCTTGCGGCGAAACGTTTTGCACGATCACGCGTTTGAGAACGGCCAAATCTTCGACGGTGCTGATGTAATTTAAACCCAAGTGATCGCCAGAGCCGATATTGGTGACTATTGCTACTTGGCAGCGGTCAAAGGCCAGTCCTTCGCGCAAAATGCCGCCGCGAGCAGTTTCAAGCACTGCCGCATCGACATCCGGATGCATTAACACGCTTCGTGCACTTCGAGGGCCACTGCAGTCGCCTGTATCCAATTGCAAGCCGTTGACATAAACACCATCGGTGTTGGTCATGCCCACTCGCAATCCACTGCACTTGAGTAAGTGGGCGCACAATCGAACCGTGGTGGTTTTTCCATTTGTACCCGTTACAGCAATCACAGGAATGCGGCCATCCTGACCAAGTGCAAACATAGAATCAATAATGGCGCCGCCGACATCACGGCCCTTACCAAACGAGGGCTGTAAATGCATACGCAACCCGGGGGCAGCATTGACTTCGACGATACCGCCGTTTTGTTCTTCAAGCGGTTTGAGAACAGATTCACAAACCACATCTACCCCACACACATCCAATCCAACCATTTGCGCGGCCATCACAGCGCGAGCAGCTACCTCCGGATGTACATCATCAGTGACATCAGTAGCGGTGCCACCGGTAGATAAATTGGCATTGTGCCGAAGGATGACGCGTGTGCCTTTTGGCAGCACGCTATCTGCATCAAGTTCTTGTTCATTTAAACGCGACAAGGCGATTTCGTCAAAGCGGATTTTGGTCAGTGCGGTGGCATGACCATCACCGCGACGAGGATCAGCGTTGACTTTTTCAACCAATTGGCGAATTGATGAAACACCATCACCTACCACTAACGGCGGTTCACGTCGAGCGGCAGCGACCATGCGATCTCCCACCACCAGCAATCGGTAATCGCTGCCTGGCAGAAAACGTTCTACCATGATGTCATCGCGGTATAGCAGTGCGTTTTGGTAAGCCTGTATGACTTCATCGCGGGTACTTAAGTTGACCACCACACCTTTACCCTGATTACCATCGCGCGGCTTGACAACGACTGGCAAACCAATGGCTTGGGCTGCTGCCCAAGCATCTTCGGCACTGTGGACTGGGCGGCTCACTGGAACAGGTACACCGGCGGCCAGCAACAATTTTTTGCTCAGCTCTTTGTCTTGCGCAATAGATTCGGCAATGGCACTGCTTGCATCGGTTTCTGCGGCTTGTATACGGCGTTGTTTACTGCCCCAACCAAATTGCACCAAACTGCCATCTGAAAGTCGACGATAGGGAATGCCGCGTGCCAGCGCCGCATCGACGATAGCTCTGGTGGAGGGCCCAAGTCGTATGTTTTCATCCAGTTCGCGCAGATCATGCAGCGCTTTTCCAACATCAAAATGGGCAGATTCAAAAGCAGCCACGCACAGTCGCTCGCCCAATTGCATAGCAAGTCTTCCGACCTGTTCGACCGTGTACTCAACCACGACTTGATACAAGCCGAGTTCGGGAGTTGCTGTGGTTCTACTGAATGTCACAGGACAGCCCGCTTCAATTTGCAAATGCAAAACCGTGGCTTCGAGTGCATGTGCCATGCTCAATGGGGCATCGCTTTCGCTGGTTTGCAGACGTCCTAACCCGGGGAACAAGTGACGCAGGCGTTTTTCAAAAGTTTGTTGGTCAGCATTAAGGTCATATTCAAGGCCAGGGGCGCAACGTACCATTGCTTCAAAGGCGGTATGACGGGTCCATAAATTCGGGCCGCGCAACGCGCGAATGCGGTTAACTTCCATTTGGCTTTTTCCTTGCGACTTCGCGATTGGCAAGCGCAGCAGGTTGTCCAAAATTTTTCAAGCCTGCACGAATCAATTCAGGTGAGAGGTCAAGCGCCCAAGCCACGGCCACCGAGGCCAGCAAGGTATGTGCATGGAAAGTGCCGTCTGTCAGTTGCTTTGCTATCGCTGGGAAATCCAGTTTCAGCAATACCTGTTGGTGCGTACCGAGTGCCATGATCACTTGGCTCTCCAAGAAAAAAACCGCACGGCCTTGTTGTTTCAAATGTGCTTGTATGCAAGCGTTTTTCGAATCTTTGGCGTAATAAATGACTTCGCCATCACACAAATGAGCCATGTCAACAACCGCTGGGTCTTCGGCATTGAGCACGGCCGTACCTTCAGGTAAGACCAGATCAATTTGCGTACGAACCACGTTACGTACTTGCTCCAGGGTGCGAATATCGTGTTCCAGTAAACCATTGTGGTCAGGCATGTCGGTGAGCACGCCTACGTGGCAACGGTCATAGGGCAAGCCTTCTTCCAATACTTGCAGTGGTGAGTTCTCAAACACGGCTGCATCCAATGCACGGTTGATCAGCAAACGTTGACTGGCTTCAAACACACGGGCATCTTTGGTATCTACCAGGCGTTGGTCCATGAACAAGCCGCGCGCTGATGCCAGCCCAGTTCGCCGCCCTGATAAATGAATCAACCAATTGACCAAATGGGCAAGTTCGGTGGTGTGATGGCGGCCCATGATACCCACCACAGGTATGCGTGTGGGTTGCTGGGTGTCAAACAAATGTGCCACGATGTCTTTGCCCACTTGTCTGGGTTGACCAATGGCGGGTTTCAAGTGCATTAGCAAGCCTGGGCCCGCATTGACTTCGACAATTGCACCTGCTTGGACATTCAAAGGTCTGCCAATGTCTTCAGCCACCAAATCAATACCTGCAATGTCCAAACCCACGACGCGCGCGGCAAGCGCCACCACCGCGGCAACCTCGGGATGCACTTCATCTGTGACATCGATACCCATGTTGCCCGTGCGTTGAACCACGACCACGCGGTCCTTCTCTGGTACGCTGTTCGCATCCAAACCTTGGCGTTTAAGCTCGAGAACTGCGGTGGGTAAATCCTTTAAACGAATTGTGTCAAGCGGAAAATCTTCTTCTTCACCGCGACGGGGATCTGCATTGATTTGCAATTCGATCAATGCTTCAACTGTGTTGACACCGTCGCCCACAATACGCGCGGTTTCTCCTCGAGAGGCAGCCACGACTTTGTGGCCTACGACAAGCAATCGGTGCTCATCACCTGCAATAAAACGTTCCACCATCACATCCGTGCCTTCACGCTCGGCTACCAAAAACGCAGCTTCGATATCTTCACGTTGACGAAGGTCCAGCGCGACCCCTCGACCATGGTTGGCATCTGTGGGTTTAACAACCACGGGCAAGCCGATGTCTTGGGCAACCTCCCAGGCTTGTGCCGCAGAATGAACCACTTGACCGGATGGAATGGGAACGCCGCATTGGGTCAGCAATGATTTGGTCAGGTCCTTGTCGCTGGAAATGCTTTCGGC
>JBJTXF010000283.1:0-5455 GCA_046082145.1 Limnohabitans sp.
CGTCGCATCGAAGGCGATGACCGGGCCGAGCTCAAAGAAGCCATGGATCAGCTCGAATACCCCAATGGCATGTCCATCATCGCCCGCACCGCTGGCATTGGCCGCAGCGCCCCCGAATTGCAATGGGATTTGAACTACTTGCTCAAGCTATGGGCGGCGATCGACAGTGCGGCCAAAGGCGGCAAAGGCGCATTTTTGATTTACCAGGAATCGAGTCTGGTCATTCGCGCCATTCGCGATTACTTCAACCATGACATCGGTGACATCCTGATCGATACCGATGACATCTTTGACCAGGCTCAGCAGTTCATGGCGCATGTCATGCCAGAGCATGCACCCCGGGTCAAACGCTACCGCGATGACACGCCGTTGTTCAGCCGTTTTCAAATCGAGCACCAGATCGAATCGGCCTATGCCCGCACCGTGACTTTGCCCTCTGGCGGCGCCATCGTGATTGACCACACCGAAGCCTTGGTATCGGTGGATGTCAACTCTGCACGCGCCATCAAAGGCGGCGATATTGAAGAAACCGCCACCCGCACCAACCTCGAAGCCGCCGATGAAGTGGCGCGTCAAATGCGTTTGCGCGATCTGGGCGGCCTGATCGTCATCGACTTCATCGACATGGACGAATCCAAAAACCGCCGCGAGGTGGAAAACCGTCTACGCGACGCGTTGCGCCAAGACCGAGCTCGAGTGCAATTCGGCACGATCAGCAAATTTGGTTTGATGGAAATGAGCCGCCAGCGCTTGCGCCCGGCGCTGTCTGAAGGCGCCTCCATTCCATGCCCTCGTTGTGGTGGCTCTGGCCATGTACGCGACACCGAAAGCTCGGCGTTGCAAATCTTGCGCATCATCCAAGAGGAGTCCATGAAGGAAAACACCGCCGCTGTGCACGCGCAAGTGCCGGTGGAAGTCGCTTCTTTTCTGTTGAATGAAAAACGCCCCGAAATTGCCAAGATCGAATTGAAACAACGCACCCATGTGCTGCTGATCCCGAACAAAGGGCTGGAAACACCTAACTACAAACTCGAGCGGCTCAAGCACGACGATCCACGTTTAGACAATCTACAAGCCAGCTACAAAATGGCCGAAGAGATTGAGGATCCCACAGCGGTCACCCGGCGCTCACAAGAACCGACCAACCGCCAGACCCCAGTCATCAAAGGCGTGTTACCGGACATGCCGGCGCCTGCAGCTGAAGCGCGACCAGCCCGCGCGACCGAAGCCCGTCAAGCCACTGCTCGCCCCACAGCCTCACCAGCACCTGCTCCGGCAGAAAAAGGCTTTTTCGGTTGGCTCAAATCGCTGTTTGGTGGCGACACAGCGCCAGCCGCACCGGCTGCTGACACTGCGCGTGGCACACCCAAACACCCTGAACGCAGCGACAGCCGCTCTCCCGGCAGAGGCTCGCAAGATAGCCGTCGCGGCGGCCGTCGAGGTGAGCGTTCAGAACGAGGCGATGGTCGCACAGAGAGAAACGATCGCACAGAACGCACCGACAAATCCGATGCGCGTAACGGTGAACGCCCGGAGGGCCGCCCCAGCCGACATAACCGTGGTGAACGCCCAGAGCGCCAACGCCAAGAGCCGCGTTTGGATGAAAGTGGCCAGCATGACGTCTCAACCCAAGCCGCTGAAACCACCGACAACGCCCAAGGCGACAGGCCAGCGCGCCAGGGCCGCGAACGCGGTGACGGCAGACGCCCTCGTTCGCGCCGTGGCGAGCGTTCTGCACCAAGCACTGGTGAGGGCACAACCCCCTCTGAAGAAGCGATTCACGCCACAGAACTTGAGCATCCTGCAACCATGGAACAGCGTTTGGACAACGCGCAACATGAATCGTCCCAAGCCGAGCGTGGCAACGAACGGCGCGAACGCAGAGGCCGCGAGCGTCCAGGACGTGAACGCCAGGCCAGAGCCGGTCAGTCTGATGACACCGGGAACCTGCATGCCTCAGAGAGCAGCCATCTACCTGCAAGCTCAACAGCACCCGTGTTGGCTGCAGCCAAGACCATGCCCAAGGTCGGTGCGTTTGCATTGCCTATAGATCAACTGCATCAAGTCGCGCAGTCCAGCGGTTTGGAATGGATCAATTCCAACCCCGAGCGCGTGGCCCTGATACAAGCAGCGATTGCTGCCGAACCACGCCCTGTCCATGTGCCGCGCGAACGTCCTGCCCCCGTGGTGCTAGACGAAGGCCCGCTGATTCTGGTGGAAACCAAGCGCAATTTGTCGCAAATACAAATGCCATTTGAGACCAGCGATTCCCAGGCATAAACCGAGTGGTTGCCAGTTGCGGACGTTACCGGTCACACCTTGGCCGATAACTTCCAGCATGCCAAGGCCTGTGTGGTGTCGCCTTTGTTTTCGGCCAACTCGGCCAGCGCCCGCCAAGCCTGTCGCTGGAGCACAGGAGATATCAAGCGGGGCGCTGCTTGCTCGAGCATTTGCTGCGCTTTGCCCCACAGTCCGTGGCGCAAACACACCATGCCGCTGAGATATTGCAACTCCAAACTGCGCGGATTGGCCAATCGCGCCTGTTCAACACGGGCCAACCATTCACTGTCAGGCTCCATTCCCAGTAGCGCCTCCGACAACACCTGAACCAACTTTTGTCGCTGAACGCTGGCCAAAGTGTCGTCGGCATTGGCAATGAGTTGCCACACAGGAGTCAACCATTTCAAGGCCAATTGCGGATCACCGCGCAAAACCAGCAAACGCTGAGCCGCGTGCAATGCAATCTCAGGCATGGCCCGTTCGTCAGACAACAACAATGCCCAAATCGACTGCAACTGACTGCTGTCATGGCATTCATCCAAACACGCGATCGCCAGTCCACGCAACAAACTGCTGGCGGCTGAAGTGGAAAACGCTCCGTGCTTGGCGAGCAAGCGTGCAGTATCGAGCGCGGGCAGATGTTGTTGACCCAGTCGATCTGCTTTCAATCGCAAACGCAAGGCGACGGTGCGACGTGACACGCCCAACGGCAATTGCGACAAATACTGTTGTGCCAGTTGGCTGTCGCGGTCATGCAAAGACCAACGAGCGGCATTCAAATACGCAGCATCTCGCAACTCCAAGCGTTGTTCAACACGCGCGCCTGGTTCGTGGTTTAACGCCTGCTGAAAATGTCCGTCGCGGGCGGTTTGGTCACGCAATGCATGGGCACTTTCAGCAGCCAGCAAATGAAGCAGACTGCGCATGAGTCGCCACGCAGGTTGATGTGTGGTTTCGGCTTGCAGCAGCAATTGCTCGACCTGCGCCAAAGCTTGTAAAGCCGATTTTCGTGAACGCAAAAAACGTCCGGCCATCCACATCACCATCGCATTGAGTAAACCTTGCTGCACGGCATGTTCTCTTTGTTGCGAGCGCCATCTGCGAGCTTGTGCAGGCAATTCCATGAAACCCAGCATGCCGCGCAAAGCGGCATAACACAACACAAAACCGATCACCAAAACGATGACCACCAAATTGAGCGACAGGTCCACCCGATAAGGTGCAAGAAACACAGTGACCGTGCCCGATTGCAACCCCAATCCAAGTGCAGCAGCAACTGCCACACCAAACAGCGCTAATAACCATAAAGACCAACGCATGTCAGCGACCAGCTGCCGCAGTGGCTAACGCGGATAAGGAACTGTCTAAGCGCGGCATATTGGTTTGAAGCATTTGCAATTGCACTTGCTTCATCAAAGTCTTTGCGGTTTGACCTTGGCGGTTGTCGAGTTCAAAAAAACGGGTCAATTCGCGCTCAGCCAGTGCCAAATCATTTCGGGCAGACGACATTTGGCGAGACAACAAACCGAGTCGGGCATTGAGCAATCGCAATTTCAGGTTTTCGCGGACAAAAAAACTTTGCTCGGGTGATAACAGCACCGCATCAGGTTGTTCGATGCGACTGACACGCACCAAGCTTGACACCTCAGCCCACAGGCGCTGACCCATGCCAGACCAGTCTTTGGTTTGCCAAATGAGCGACCAACTGGGCAAGGACTCAGTTTTCAATGCCTTGGATGCTCGATGGGCTGAGCCAACTGCGTTTACCAATGACAGGTTTTCGATCAACACCACCAACTCATCCAATCGAATCAGCAAACCGGGAATGTCAGTGGTGGAAGTCGATTGCAGTCGATCAATGTCCAGTTGTATGGCTCGCATCACCGGGGCCAGCCTGGGTTGCGGCACTTTGGCTAACCGCTTTTGTGCAGTTTGCAAGGCGGCCAGCATCGGCTGCACACTGCCCGTCAACTCTGCTTGCTGTTGCGCCAAACCCAAGGCGGATTCGATGTCTACCACCAGGTTTTCATCGCGCGAACGAGACAAACTTTGGATCAATTCTTCAAGCTGGGTGCGTTGCAGCGCGACTTCATTCAAGCGCAATTCAAGCAAGGAGACTTTGGCGGCAGTTTCCTGGGAGATTTCTTCAGCACGTTTGGCCAAACCATGAGCCTGCACAGACAACTGCGTGGCATCTGCACTTTGCCGCGCCAGCTGCTCTTGGATAGTGGAGAGTTTGATCCATAGTTGCAAACACGCAAGTATGCACAACAACACCAACACCCACATCAACCATGGCCACCTTTGACGCCACCTTGACATTCGTGCAGGAAAAGCGGGTGTTGCAGTGGATGGTTGGGGGACTTTGTCTGTGGCACTGCTCATGCCAGCGATTCTAATAATGACAACACTGCACCCAAAGCTGGTTTACAAACCCATACATGACCGACACCCAATTGCTGTGCGGCATGGGCAATTCGCTCGTGGGTGGCGATCGCCTTGGCCAACTTCCAATCAACTGCGGGTAACAGTTGATTTAAATGGGTAAGTGCCTGCGAACTGGTGAATACCCAAACGCTGCCGTCACTGGCGGCTGCGGAGGCCTGTGCGACTTGCGCTGCGTCCCAGTGTGGACAGATTCTTTGGTAGACCGCATAGGTTTTGACGGTGACACCCGCATGCTGGAGTTGCTGCTGTAACCAATCGCGCCCGACACCTTCCATCGCCGATTCTGCGTTGTCGGCATCAGCACCACGAAATATCCACACCATATCCTGGGCCCGCACCAGGTGCTGGACTTGATGCCACAAGGCCTCGGTGTCAAACTGAACGGCATCGGCAGGTGGCGCATCGATTCGAGCCGCTGGCACACCAGCTTCAAGCAAGGCTTGACGGGTACCGGGGCCGGTCGCCCAACAACGCGGGCCGGCATCCTGGCTAGCCTGCCAACCGGCAGCCAATGCATGGGTCACCGCATTGCGGCTCACAAACATGATGGCTTGCGAGTTTGCTGCGCTGGCAAGCATCTCTAAAAAGAGTGGGGTTGGCGATACCGGCGCAATGTCAATCAGGGGCCAATGCAATACCTGGTGATCGGCGTGTTGTAAGCCACTGACCCACGCCTGGCTGTCACTGCTCGGACGGGTCAAAATGACACGGCGCCCGTGTCCCAATC
>JBJTXF010000284.1:0-3175 GCA_046082145.1 Limnohabitans sp.
CATTGCGCTGAACCAGCTGCAAAACTAGAACGCGTATGTCGAAATTGATCAACCCAGCTGACACTGGCTATCTCGGGGTATTGTTTGACCAAATCCGTGGCAATTGATGCAAACTCAATCGCGGTGTATTTGTCATTACCGACTTCTCGCGCCAATCGCAGTATTTGTTCTTGCTGTTCTAGCAAGTGGAGTCGCATTTTTTGGTGAGCGTATTCGAGGTCGCGCTGTACGCTTTCTTGCTCGCGTTCCCGCTCCTCGATGCGCAAATAACCCACACTGCTGACAATGGTCAATAAAAATATGCCGACCGCTGCTAACGGGGCGATCATGGCTACTCGGTCTTGACGACTGGGGCTTTGGCGTCTCCACCATGTGACCCATCGAGAAGTCAGTGGATTGAGAAATTTGCTTTTGATCACAAGTCGAGTTTAGGACAAGCCAGTAGGTAGGGTTATTGATTTTCGTAATATGAAATTTTATAGCGCTATTTGAAATTGTGTCAAAATGAGACCATATCACTGAGCCCAAATACAGGCCACCAGAAGGAGACCCACATGTCAGCATTGCCCGAGAGTCTGCGCACGTTTGCATCCAATGACATCGATTCGCAAGAAACCCGCGAATGGATGGACGCACTTTCCGCCGTGATTGCATCTGAAGGCCCAGAACGGGCCCACTTTTTATTAGAGCAACTCCTTGAACACGCCAGAGAAAACAGCATCGACATGCCGTTCTCTGCCAACACGGGTTATGTCAACACGCTCGAACCGGACCAAGAGGAACGGTGCCCTGGCAATATCGAGATTGAAGAACGATTACGTGCTTATATGCGCTGGAACGCGATGGCCATGGTGGTCAAAGCCAACCGACACAACCCGGCAGATGGTGGCGACTTGGGCGGCCATATTGGATCGTTCGCATCGCTGGCCCACATGTTCGGTGCAGGCTTTAACCATTTTTGGCATGCCGAAAACGACAACCACGGCGGGGACCTGCTCTACATACAAGGTCACGTGTCGCCCGGCGTTTATGCACGTGCTTATTTAGAAGGCAGACTCACCGAAGAGCAATTGCTCCATTTCCGCCAAGAAGTAGACGGCAAAGGCTTGTCGAGCTATCCGCATCCCAAGTTGATGCCAGCGTTTTGGCAGTTCCCCACGGTGTCCATGGGCTTGGGCCCGTTGATGGCCATTTACCAGGCCCGGTTTTTAAAGTACTTGCATGCTCGCGGCATTGCCAACACAGAAAACCGGAAGGTCTGGGTGTTTTGCGGTGACGGCGAAATGGACGAAGTGGAATCCTTGGGCGCCATCGGATTGGCGGCCCGCGAAAAACTCGATAACCTGATTTTTGTCATCAATTGCAATTTGCAACGCCTGGACGGACCGGTGCGAGGCAACGGAAAGATCATCCAAGAGCTTGAAAGCGAATTTCGAGGTGCAGGCTGGAATGTGATCAAGCTGATTTGGGGCAGCAACTGGGACCCGCTGCTGGCCCGCGACAAAGACGGCGCCTTGCGACGCATCATGATGGAAACCGTGGACGGCGATTACCAAGCGTTCAAGGCTAATGACGGGGCTTATGTGCGCAAGCATTTTTTCGGCAGAGATCCCCGCACGTTGGAAATGGTCGCCAAAATGAGCGACGACGATATTTGGAATTTGCGCCGTGGCGGTCACGATCCGCAAAAGGTGTACGCCGCCTACGCTGCGGCCGTCAAACACAAATGCCAGCCCTCGGTCTTGTTGGTCAAAACGGTCAAAGGTTTTGGCATGGGCACCTCAGGCGAGGGCAAAAACACGGTTCAACAGACCAAAAAGCTGACCGACGAGGACATCAAAGCGTTTCGCGATCGCTTCAACATTCCTATTCCCGACAGCGAACTGTCGAAGTTGCCGTTTTACAAACCCGCTGAAGACACCCCTGAGATGCGTTATTTGCATGAACGCAGGCAAGCACTGGGTGGCTACTTGCCGCACCGCCGCACCAAAGCCGACGAGCATTTCACGGCACCCAGTTTGGAAATCTTCAAAGCCATCACCGAGGCCACCGCAGAAGGCCGCGAAATTTCCACCACGCAAGCCTATGTGCGTTTTCTGACGCAATTGCTGCGCGACCAAGCTTTGGGCAAACGCGTGGTACCCATCTTGGTCGACGAAGCGCGCACCTTCGGCATGGAAGGTTTGTTTCGACAAGTGGGAATCTACAACCCCGACGGTCAGCAATACACACCCGTCGACAAAGACCAGGTGATGTTTTACAAAGAAGACAAAGCCGGACAAATTCTGCAAGAGGGCATCAACGAAGCCGGTGGCATGAGCAGTTGGATCGCGGCGGCCACGTCGTATTCCACCAATAACCGCATCATGGTTCCGTTCTATGTGTATTACTCGATGTTTGGCTTCCAACGTATCGGTGATTTGGCGTGGGCGGCGGGCGACATGCAAGCGCGCGGCTTTTTGCTGGGCGGCACGTCCGGGCGCACCACATTGAACGGCGAAGGTTTGCAACACGAAGATGGACACAGCCATATCCTGGCGGGCACCATTCCCAATTGCATCAGCTATGACCCCACGTTTGCCCACGAAGTAGCGGTCATCATGCAACACGGTCTGCATCGCATGGTGGAGAAACAAGAAAACGTCTTCTATTACCTCACGCTCTTGAACGAAAACTATGCCATGCCCGGACTGACCGCCGGCACCGAAGCGCAAATCATCAAAGGCATGTATTTGTTGCAACCAGCCACCGGCGCGAAGAAATTGCCGCGTGTGAATTTGCTGGGTTCGGGCAGTATCTTGCGTGAATCCATGGCGGCTCGCGAATTGCTGGCAGCCGATTGGGGCGTGGCCGCCAATGTGTGGAGTTGCCCGAGCTTTAACGAACTTGCTCGCGATGGAGCCGAGGCTGAACGATGGAATCTGTTGCATCCCACAGAAAAACCGCGCGTCTCCTTTGTGGCGCAGCAACTGGGCGCACACGAAGGCCCTGTGGTGGCATCCACCGATTACATGAAATCGTATGCAGATCAAATCCGTGCGTATTTGCCCGCAGGGCGCACTTACAAAGTATTGGGCACCGATGGTTTTGGCCGTTCAGACTTCCGCAGCAAATTGCGCGAGCACTTTGAAGTCAACCGCCACGACATCGTGGTGGCCGCTTTGAAAGCCTTGAG
>JBJTXF010000285.1:0-7085 GCA_046082145.1 Limnohabitans sp.
TTGGTCATCGCCAAAGTACTTTTTAGCAACAGCTTGAACTTGCTGAGCTGTCACAGCCACCAGAGCTTCTACCAAGCGGTCAGGCGTGTCCATGGCAAAACCCTCGATCCACAGGTTGCCAAACTCTCGCGCTTGGTTAAAGATGGAATCGCGTTGGTAAATCGTGAACGCCATCCATTGCGCCTTGACGCGTTTCATTTCAGCCTCAGTGACACCACTCTCAGCGATGCGGGTGATTTGCTGACGCAAAGCGGCTTCCAGTTGCTCCACCGTTTTGCCCTTGGCGGGTACGCCATCCATCACAAACACTTGCGGTCCACGACCACTGAAACTGTTGGATGCCCCCGCACTGTCAGCAATACGGTTTTCCCCTTGCGTCAACGCCCGGTCGAGCCGCGAACCGGTGTAACCATCCAACAAAGCCGCCAAAATCGTGAGCGCCAGAGCGTCTTGGCTGTCTACATCGTTGTCAAACGACTTGAAAGCAGGAACTTTCCACGACATCGCCAAATACGCCTGGTCTGCCGGTGCCTTGACCTGCACTCTTCGTGTGCCCGCTTGAGCAGGCTCTGCACGGGGCTTTCGCGGTGGGACTTGGCCTTTGGGAATGACCCCATAAATTTCCTCGGCCCATTGGCGAACCCGCGACACATCGACATCACCCACGATCACCACGGCAGCGTTTTCAGGCTGGTACCAACGGCGATAAAACTCACGCGCGTCGTTCGGTGTCATGCTGTCCAAGTCGCTCATCCAACCGATCACGGGTCTGCGATAAGGGGAGGCCACAAACTGCACAGCGTTGAGTTGTTCATACATCAGCATGCGAGGTGAATCTTCGGTACGCATGCGGCGTTCTTCTTTGACCACTTCAAGTTCGCGAACAAACTCTTCGTCTGGCCATTCGTTGTTTGCAAACCGGTCGGCTTCCAGTTGCATCACCTCTTGCAAGCGGGAGGCGGGAATTTGCTGGTAGTAGCCGGTGTAGTCTTTGTTGGTGAAGGCGTTTTCGCGCCCTCCTAAGGCAGCGACCTTGCGTGAAAATTCACCCGGCTTGATGGTGGCGGTCCCCTTGAACAACATGTGTTCGAGTACGTGCGCCACACCAGACACACCGTCGACTTCGTCCATGGAGCCGACCCTCACCCACAACATATGCACTGCGGTAGGCGCACGTGCATCGGCTTTGACAATCAACGTCATGCCGTTTTTCAAGGTGAACTGCTGAACCTCTTGTGCCGCTGTCGGGCCGCATAAAAACAAGCTTGACAGAAAGGCCATGAGCGGTAGTCGCCAATCTGTTTGCCATGGGTATTCACATTGGGGTTTCATAGAATGATCTGCTGTTAATCGTGCGCTGATGCACGCACCGCGCATTGTAGAAACCTGTTCCCATGTTCAACTTATTCAAACGAAAAGCCCCGCCAATAGAGGTCAATGCGACCAGCCAAGCCGCCGAAGTGGCCAGCCGAGACTGGTTGGGCCGATTACGGGTCAGTTTGCAACGCACCGGTAGCAGCATTGCCACGGTATTCACAGGCAAATTGCTGGATGATGAGGCCTACAACGAACTTGAATCTGCCTTGTTGATGGCGGATGCCGGTGTTTCCGCCACCCAATACATACTTGAGCAACTCAAACTCAAGATCAAACAGACTGGCAGCAAAGACATGACCCATTTCAAGGGTTTGCTGGTCGAAGTGCTGACTGAATTACTCAAGCCTCTTGAGAGAGAACTCGATATGACCCAACACCGTCCCACCGTGGTGATGGTCACCGGTGTCAATGGCGCGGGCAAAACCACTTCCATCGGCAAACTGACGCGCCATTTGCACGACGCTGGTGCCAGCGTTTTGTTGGCCGCAGCGGATACTTTTCGTGCCGCAGCCAAAGAGCAATTGATGGTCTGGGCAGACCGTAACCACGTTGACATCATCAGCCAAGACAACGGCGACCCTGCAGCGGTGAGTTTTGACGCGGTAAGCGCTGGTAAGGCACGCGCCAAAGATGTGGTGTTGGTGGATACGGCAGGCCGTTTGCCAACCCAACTGCATTTGATGGATGAATTGAAAAAAATCCAACGCGTCATTCAAAAGGCAGAGCCCACTGCTCCGCATGAAATCTTGCTGGTCATCGATGGCAACACTGGTCAAAACGCTTTGGCGCAAGTCAAAGCATTCGATGAAGCGCTGGGCTTGACAGGCTTGATCATCACCAAGCTGGACGGTACCGCCAAAGGCGGGGTGTTGGCAACCATTGCTTTGTGGGCGCGCGAGAGGAAACACGCACAAGCTAAAACTTTGGCGGTATATTTCATAGGCATCGGAGAAAAGCTGGAAGATCTACAAAGCTTCAAAGCCGATGAGTTCGCCCAAGCCTTGATCAACTGAATCTTTGCCCACCAAAGGACTTTTCATGGATGCTTTAGCCCCTGATCCCAAGCGCCGAATTGATGAACTGCTCGACCACTATGCTGAAAGTCACCAACACCGCATGAATGAGCGCATCCATTTTGTGGCAATTCCTCTCATCATGCTCAGCTTGATAGGTCTGATGTTTTCTTTGAGTCCTTTTCTTGCTTACGGCTTTGTGATTGCAAGCATGGTGTATTACCTGCGCTTGTCAGTGCCTTTCACCATGGCCATGGTGGTGTGGTCTGTCACCATGCGTGGCTTGGTGCATGCCATGGGAGAACGACGCGTTTCTTGGTGCGCGGCCATTTTTGTGGGTGCCTGGATTTTGCAATTCGTCGGTCACCGGATGGAGGGAAAAAAACCATCCTTCTTTGAAGACATTCAGTACCTTTGGGTGGGTCCTTTGTTTGTGCTGCAGCCTTTGATGCGCAAATTTCACATTGCCTGGTAGTTTGTTGCAACGACCACGTCTTTATTTACCGACCCGTATCCCATGCCCGATGAACATCTTGCCTTGTTGCCTGCCCTGCAACGCATGGGCTTGTTGCGGCCTAACCAAGCTGCCAAATTCACCCCGTTGACCGGTGGCGTATCCTCTTTGATCGTCAAGGTACAAACCGATACCGCTTGTTTTTGCGTGAAAAAGGCGCTGCCACAACTCAAAGTCAGTGCGTTATGGGAGGCACCCATCTCACGCAACCGTGACGAAGTGCGTTGGCTGAAATTTGCCCATCAAGTTGCGCCGCATGCGGTTCCCAAAATTTTGGGTGAAGACGAACAAGACTGCGTGTTCGCCATGGCTTACCTGCCCGCCAACGAACATCACGTTTGGAAGCAACAACTGCTGGATGGTCATATCCATTCACACACCGCCACCTCCGTTGCCAGTTTGTTGCTGGCGTTACACAAATCGAGTGCTGCTGAACCGGATTTGTGCAACTCTTTCGACCACGACGAGGATTTTGTGGCCATTCGTTTGTCACCGTATTTTTTGCACACAGCCGACAAACATCCTGCTGTTGCCCACACACTGCTTGCACTCGTCAAGCAAACGCTTGCACACAAAACTGTGTTGGTGCATGGCGATGTCAGTCCCAAAAATATTTTGGTAGGGCCCCATGGTCCAGTGTTGCTCGATGCCGAATGCGCATGCTTTGGCGACCCGGCTTTCGATCTGGCGTTTGCGCTGACCCATTTGTTGCTGAAGTGCGTTTGGCGACCGGTTGATACAGCGTCTTACTTAAGCTGTTTTGACCAACTGTCAGGCACCTACCTGAGTGGGGTTCAATGGGAATCTCCCAGCGATGTAGAAGCCCGCACTTGTCAATTGTTGGCAGGCATGTTGTTGGCACGCATAGACGGTAAATCTCCCGTGGAATACCTGACCCACCCTACACAACAAGCATTTGTCCGAGCACACAGCCTGCGCTGGTTGGAGCACCCACCCGTGCGTCTCGCAGAAATGCGTCAACTTTGGAATCCCGCATGAACACTCGCATCACCCATGTCCACGCCCGCCGCATTTGGGATTCACGAGGTCGCCCCACGGTCGAAGTCGACGTGACGCTGCAAGACGGCAGCAAAGGAACAGGCATGGCTCCTGCCGGTGCGTCGCGTGGCAGCCGCGAAGCGTTGGAATTGCGGGATGGCGGCGAAACACTCCATGGCTTAGATGTATCGAAGGCGGTGTCTCAGGTCAACCAAGTCATCGCCCCCCGATTGGTGGGTATGCATGCATTGGACCAATCTCGGGCAGACCAGACGATGATCGATCTGGACGGCACCCCACTCAAAAGCCGCTTGGGAGCCAACGGCATGATCGCCACCTCATTGGCGATTGCACAAGCCGCAGCTGCGTCGCAGGGGCAGGCATTGTGGCAATACCTGGCTCAAGGGCAGACAGTGCGTTTACCCTTGCCTCAGATTCAAATTTTCGGCGGCGGAGCGCACGCCGGTAGACGGGTCGATATCCAAGACTTTCTCGTCATGCCCATTGGTGCACAAAGTTTCGACGAAGCACTGGTCATGGTGGCCAACGTTTACCAAGCGGCCGGTGAGGCCATGGCAGCCATGGGCAGGCTTCACGGCGTTGCCGACGAAGGGGGTTGGTGGCCCGATTTTTCTTCCAATGAAGAAGCATTGCAAACCTTGACCCGTTCCATCGAACAAGCTGGCTACCAGCACGACCAGGTGGCGATTGCGCTGGATGTGGCCGCTTCTGAATTCGGTCAAGGTGGCCGCTACACACTCGGCCTGGATCAACATTCCTACACCACAGACGAATGGCTTGAGGTGCTCAAGCGATGGGTCAACACATATCCCATCTTGTCAGTGGAAGATCCGTTTGCCGAGGATGACACTTCTGGTATGCGAGCGTTCACTGAGCAATTTGGGCATCGCATACAGGTGATTGGCGACGACTACCTCGTCACCCGTGTCGATTTGATAGAAGCTGCAGTTCGTGAAGGCGCTTGCAACGCCGTGCTGCTCAAACCCAACCAAGTAGGCACATTGAGCGAAACCCGTCAAGCCATGCTGACCGCCCGCCAGCACGGTTTTGGCATGGTGGTGTCAGCCCGCTCCGGGGAAACCGAAGACACGGCTATTTCGCATATCGCCACGGGTTGGAACACCGGGCAGCTGAAAGTCGGCTCATTTACCCGCTCAGAGCGCATGGCCAAATGGAATGAATGCCTGCGCATCGAAGAGGCCTTGGGCAATAACACATCGTATACGGGTAAACACGGACTGAAATTAGCACTCTAGCCCAGAGAGTGCTAATATTGAGGTGTCGTTAACCGACTGGAGGATTTTCATGACAGCTTTGACACTTCCCGGCACCAGCGCCAGTCAACTGGCGGTCAACCCTTGGGCCGTGCTGCCGCCTTTAGGAAATCTGGATGCGTACATTTCAGCCGTCAACCGTTTGCCCATGTTGACGCTGGAGCAGGAACAGGAATTTTCCAAAAAACTGAAAGAAAACAACGACTTAGAGGCTGCCGGTAAGTTGATCCTGTCTCACTTGCGGCTGGTTGTTTCGATTTCCCGCCAATATGCCGGCTACGGCTTGGCGCATGCAGATTTGATTCAAGAAGGCAATGTAGGGTTGATGAAAGCGGTCAAGCGGTTTGACCCGGACCATGGGGTACGCCTAGTGAGCTATGCCATTCACTGGATCAAGGCGGAAATCCACGAATACATCATCAAAAATTGGCGCATGGTCAAACTGGCCACCACTAAGGCCCAGCGCAAGCTGTTCTTCAATTTGCGTTCTAAAAAACAAGGTTTCAGGGCAGATGTTGGTGAAGACCATGAAGCCAGTTCACGCAACACTTTGAGCGAGGCCCAAATTGACAGCATTGCCAAAGACCTGAATGTCAAACGCGAAGAAGTCATCGAAATGGAAGCCCGCATGGCTGGCTCGGATGTCTTGTTAGACCCCGGTGCCAACGAAGACGGCGAGGAAGCGTTCGGCCCGATTTCCTATTTGTCCGATGTGCACCATGAACCTACCGCTGTCATTGAAGCCCACCAGCGTGACATCATGTCTACCGATGGCATCAGCCAAGCTTTGGCTGTGCTCGACGAACGGAGTCGCCGTATTGTTGAAGAGCGTTGGTTGAAGGTCAACGACGACAATTCTGGCGGTATGACCTTGCATGAATTGGCCGATGAATACGGCGTGAGCGCAGAACGCATCCGCCAAATTGAAGCAGCCGCCATGAAGAAAATGAAAGTTGCGCTACTTGAATACGTTTAATGCCCAAGTCTTGAGCGTACCCTGTTGCTGTGAGAACTACTGCAACAGCTTTGCAATGTCTTGAGACATGGCCTGAGGGCCCAATCCATAACGCGCGTACAAGCGCAATCTGCCTTGGGTGTCATAAATATAGGTGCCAGCGCTGTGATCTAAAGTGTAGTGACCCGCATTGCCTGTTTCAACTTTCTTGTAGTAAATCTTGTAGCGCTTAGCCAACTCAGGCAGGTGATCGGGTTGTGGAATCAATGCAATGAAAGAGGGATCAAAGCCAGCCATATAGGCTTTGAGCAATTCGGGATTATCACGTTCAGGGTCTAAGGTGATGAATATCGGTTGCAGAAAATCGCCTTTGTCTGCCAAATTTTTTTTCACTTGCACCCACTCATTCAAAGTGGTGGGGCAGAAATCTGGGCATTGGGTGAAACCAAAAAACACCACAACTACTTTTCCTTTGAAATCACTCAATTGTCGGCGCTGACCAAAGGCATCTTGTAACTCAAAACCTTGGGCGTAATCGGCACCGGTCAAATCAATTGCTTTGAACTCGGGTTTGGCAGGGGAACATGCCAATATGGAGAAAACACAAGCGATCAGACACGGGTAGAAATATTTCATCGCCAACTTCCAGGCAAATAATGGTCAATCAAAAAAGCCGCAAACAACAGGCTGAGGTGTATCAAGGAAAACCGAAATGTTTTACGCGCCAAATCATCCGAATACTGCCGCCACAAAGACCAAGCGTAGGCGCAAAACATTACGTTCAAAATCAAGGCACTGACCAAATAAAAATAGCCGCTCATACGGTAGATGAACGGCATCAAACAAGCAGCCAGTAAGACGATGGTGTAGAGCAGTATTTGCAAACGAGTAAATTCGTTACCGTGCGTTACAGGCAACATAGGCAAGCCAGA